>NZ_FR883006.1:0-11662 GCF_000435115.1 Bacteroides sp. CAG:633
ACCGTAACAACTCTGATATTAAGTCGTTTAGCGTCATTTCTCCCGTTTTTCGAGGTTATTCCAGAGATTTTATGTAAGTTTGCCAAAACTAAAACTAAAAATTCTTGAAAATGAAGACAATGAATTACGCAAAGATATGTATGCTGTGTGTATTTGCTCTGCTTCTCACCGCTTGCGGAAAGGATGACGACAGCACAAGCAACATGAATGCCAAGCTGTGTCGTACGTGGGTCGAGGAATATACGGAAGATGACGTAACCTATACGCATCAGCTCATCTTTACACAGAACGGCAACTCCGGTCAGGAACTGAAAAAGAAATACGATCATACCTCAAGTACGGCCAATACGGAGACACGAGACTTTACCTGGAAATGGGAAGACGGCACAATGGAATGTTTAGTGCTGAGTTACGGAGCGGGAGATGTGAAGTATCTGGAGAATGTGTGGATACGCGAACACTATCTCAGTGGAAAGCTCGATGGGGTACTGATTATGATGACAGATGCCAATTACGTAAAATAATACGATATGAAAACAGCTATTCAATATGCGAAAATGTGCATTTTGTGCCTATCACTTGCATTGACGTCATGTGCACAAGATGATGAAACGATTTTTGATTCTGTAACGGGGTATACGTGGGTAGGGGACCTCGGATTTACAGACGAGTTTGGAGAGCCTCTGGAGAGCGGACTTTATTTTGACTACAGTGGCTTTGGCACAGACGATCAGTGCTATTACGATGATCCGAGCGGCATTATTGTCTGTTCGTTGCCTTTCCGATGGAAAATAGAAGACGGAATATTGTCTTTGGATTACGGCAATCAGTATCCTCTGCTGGAAATACGTGATGTCTATGTGACATGGGAAAAGATTACCGGTACCTTGTACGTAGACGGTTATGTAGAAAGAGGTGTTACCCTATATAAATACTGATTGCATAAGGGGGATGGTAATACTTACCATTCAGCAGATACATTTTAGGCACGGATTACACGAATAAGCGCAGAGGAAAAATCTGCCAGTCTTCGTATAATTCGTGCCTAACTGTTTAAAAGCAGTGCAACAGGCTCTGCACTCGCAGTGCAATAGTTAGTGCACTCACTGTGCAATACCTACTGCACTCATAGTGCAACAGTTACTGCACTCGTTCCAGCCAGTTACTTTTTTAGGAACAGCTTCTTGAAGTCGGCCGGGTAGGGAGTTTCGAACTCCATTTCCTCGCCTGTAACAGGATGATAGAAACAAAGCTTGAATGCGTGCAGAGCCAATCGCCCGATAGGATTCAAATCTTCCAGACCATACCGTCCGTCACCGACAATGGGATGTCCGAGGTCCTGCATGTGGACACGGATCTGATTCTTTCGTCCGGTCTCCAAGTTCAATTCGAGCAACGAAAAATTATTGGCCCGCTTAATCGTGCGATAATGGGTAATGGCTTCCTGTCCGCCGTCGTCCGTCGGACTTGAGTAAACGTACAGCTTCCGGTCTGTCAACCACGAACGTACCGTTCCGGCATTCTGCTCCATATCGCCGGCCACTACAGCTACGTAGCGACGGTCGAATACAATCTTGTGCCAGTTGTCGCGCAGTGTGTGCTGCGTCTTCTCATCCTTGGCAAACATCATCAGGCCCGAAGTGTCACGGTCCAGCCGATGCACAATGTATACCCGATTTTGTCTGCCCGAGCGCTTCACGTATTCGTTCAATATGGTATAAGCCGTCCGTTCCTTCTGACGTTCGGTGTTGACCGAGAGCAATCCCTGCATCTTTTCAATAACGATCAGATAAGCATCCTCGTATACGATTTTCACCAGCTTGTTGTGGAATTCTTTTTTCCCTTTATCGCGGCTGATCTGAACCTTCATGCCCGGCTTCAGCGGGAAATTGTACTGGGTTGTAATGACACTGTCCACATACACCACCCGCTTGCTTAACAGCGTTTTCAGTTTGGTCCGGCTGGCCTGAGGCATTTTGGCTGCCAGAAATTCCATCAGTTCGGCAGGTTCGTTCACCCGATAGTCGGTATATTGCGTACGGGCTCTGGCTACTAATTTTTCTTTTGTCACGGCTGATTGACTTTTTTAGGTTTATTGAAAAGAAATTTCTCACTTTCTGCGCTCCAGCAGTACCACATTCTCTACATGATGCGTATGCGGGAACATATCTACCGGCTGAATGGCTTTCACTTCGTAATCAACGTCGAGCAATTGCAGGTCGCGTGCCTGTGTCGCCGGGTTGCAGCTGACGTAGACAATGCGCTCGGGCTTGGCAAACAGGATAACGTTGATAACATCCGGATGCATACCTGCGCGGGGTGGGTCGGTGATGATGACGTCGGGACGTCCGTACTGATTGATAAAGTCCTGGGTCAGCATGTCCTTCATATCACCTGCGAAGAACAGTGTATTATCGATTCCGTTGATTTCGGAATTGGTCTTGGCATCCTCGATAGCTTCGGGCACGTATTCAATACCAATCACCTGACGGGCCTGGCGTGAAACGAAGTTGGCAATGGTACCGGTACCGGTATAAAGGTCGTATACGAGTTCGTTGCCCGTCAGCTGGGCGAAGTCGCGGGCTACCTTATACAAGTTGTAGGCCTGTTCGGAATTGGTCTGGTAGAACGATTTCGGTCCGACCTTGAAACGCAGACCTTCCATCTCTTCGTAAATATGGTCGTTGCCTTTGAACGTGTACACGTCGAGGTCGGTAATGGTATCGTTGCACTTATTATTAATAATGTATAGCAACGACGTTATTTCGGGGAACGTGTCGGCTATGTATTGCAGCAGCTGTCTGAAACGTTCCATTTCTTCCTCCTGCTCAATCTTGCATACCACGATTACCATCAGTTCGCCGGTGGTAGACGTACGTATAATCAGGTTGCGCAACATGCCTTCGTGCGTACGCAGGTTGATAAAAGAATAGTTATGTTCGTAGGCATAATCGCGTATCGCATTGCGGATGCGGTTGGATATATCGTCCTGCAACCAGCACTTTTCAATGGCCAGCACCTTGTCGAAAGCATTGGGGATATGGAATCCGACCGCATTCATCTGTTCGTAGACAACATTCTGCTGCACTTCTTCCGAAGTAAGCCACCGTTTGTTGGAGAACGTATATTCCAGCTTGTTTCGATAGAACATTGTTTTCTCGGAACCCAATATAGGGGATACTTCCGGCAACTTGATTTTACCGATCCGTGTCAGGTTGTCGGTCACCTGTTTCTGCTTATACTTGATCTGTTCGGAATAGGGAAGTATCTGCCACTTGCAACCGCCGCATACGCCATAATGCTGGCAGAACGGGACTGCCCTGACCGGCGAATAAACATGGAACTTTACCGCCTCGGCTTCTGCATAATGATGCTTCTTACGTTTAATCTGCAGGTCTACAACGTCGCCAGGCACTACATAAGGAACAAAAACAACCAGGTCGTCGACTCTTGCAATGGCTTTTCCTTCGGCAGCCACATCTGTAATTTCTACCTTTTCCAATAAAGGCAGTTCTTTTCTCTTTCTTGCCACTTTTACTCCATTCTAATAAATTCGTCGACAAAAATAGATATTTTTTCTGGAATAATCTCTATGAACTGAAATATTAAATATTGCAATGTCGAAATTGCATTTTGATAGAAGTTTTTTGTAGAAAAAGTTTTCTAATATGTAAAATATCCTTAGATTTGCGAACAGAAAATGATAAGAACACAATCAAAAACTTTAAATTTTTTATTATGGACAAAAAAAGAGTTTATACCTTTGGTAATGGTCAGGCAGAAGGAAAAGCCGACATGCGTAACCTTTTGGGTGGCAAAGGCGCCAATCTTGCCGAAATGAATTTAATAGGCGTTCCGGTTCCTCCCGGTTTCACAATCACAACAGAAGTTTGTACCGAATACTATGAGATGGGCCAGGAAAAGATTGTAGCTTTGCTGAAAGACGAAGTGGAAAAGGCCATTGTACATGTAGAAACTTTAATGCGTTCCAAATTTGGTGATGTAGAAAATCCGTTGTTGGTTTCCGTACGTTCGGGTGCACGTGCTTCAATGCCCGGTATGATGGATACTATTCTGAACCTGGGATTGAACGACGAGGTTGTTGAAGGACTGACTCGCAAGACTGGAAATGCCCGTTTTGCATGGGACTCATACCGTCGTTTTGTTCAGATGTATGGTGACGTTGTACTCGGTATGAAACCGACTAACAAAGATGATATCGACCCATTCGAAGCCATCATTGAAGACGTAAAACATGCGAAGGGTGTAAGACTGGACAATGAACTGGAAGTTGAAGACCTGAAAGAACTGGTAAAAAGATTCAAGGTTGCCGTAAAAGAACGTACCGGAAAAGACTTCCCGACTTGTGCTTACGAACAGCTTTGGGGAGCCATTTGCGCCGTATTCAATTCCTGGATGAACGAACGCGCCATCCTGTACCGTAAGATGGAAGGAATACCCGACGAGTGGGGTACAGCTGTTAGCGTACAGGCCATGGTATTCGGAAATATGGGCGACACATCAGCAACAGGTGTTTGCTTCAGCCGTGATGCCGCTACAGGAGAAGACCTGTTCAACGGTGAATATCTGATTAACGCACAGGGTGAAGACGTTGTTGCCGGTATCCGTACTCCGCAACAGATCACTAAGATCGGTTCGCAACGTTGGGCCGAACTGGCAGGTATCAGCGAAGAAGAACGTGCTTCCAAATATCCTTCTATGGAAGAAGCAATGCCCGAAATCTACAAAGAACTGGATGCGCTGCAAACAAAACTGGAAAATCACTATCGCGACATGCAGGATATGGAATTCACAGTTCAGGAAGGTAAATTGTGGTTCCTCCAGACACGTAACGGAAAACGTACCGGTGCAGCAATGGTTAAGATTGCCATGGACTTGCTCCGTCAGGGAATGATTGACGAAAAAACTGCACTGATGCGTTGCGAGCCTAACAAGCTGGATGAATTGCTTCACCCGATATTCGATAAGACTGCCTTGAAGCAAGCCAAAGTGCTGACTCGCGGTCTGCCGGCATCTCCGGGTGCAGCTTGCGGACAAATCGTATTCTTTGCTGATGATGCAGCCGAATGGCGTGCTGCCGGCAAGCGTGTTGTGATGGTACGTATCGAAACTTCTCCTGAAGATTTGGCTGGTATGGCAGTTGCCGAAGGTATCCTGACTGCACGTGGTGGTATGACTTCACACGCAGCCGTTGTAGCTCGTGGTATGGGTAAGTGCTGTGTATCAGGTGCAGGTGCTCTGAACATCGACTACAAAGCCCGTACAGTAGAAGTAGACGGTATTGTTCTGAAAGAAGGTGACTTTATCTCTCTGAACGGTAGTACAGGTGAAGTATATAAAGGCCAGGTTGAAACCAAGGCTGCAGAACTTTCGGGAGACTTTGCCGAACTGATGCAACTGGCCGACAAATATGCCAAACTGAAAGTACGCACCAATGCTGATACTCCGCACGATGCAACCGTAGCCCGCAACTTCGGTGCTGTAGGTATTGGACTTTGCCGTACAGAACATATGTTCTTCGAAGGCGAGAAGATTAAGGCTATGCGTGAAATGATTCTGTCTGAAGACGCTGAAGGACGCCGCAAAGCACTGCAAAAGATTTTACCGTACCAGCAAGCCGACTTCAAGGGTATCTTCAAGGCAATGGCAGGCTATCCTGTAACAGTTCGTCTGCTCGATCCACCTTTGCACGAATTCGTTCCCCACGATTTGAAGGGACAACAAGATATGGCCGATGCTATGGGTGTAAGTCTGCAATACATCCAACAGCGTGTAGAAGCTCTGTGCGAGCACAACCCGATGCTGGGTCACCGTGGTTGCCGTTTGGGTAACACTTATCCGGAAATCACACAGATGCAGACACGTGCTATTCTGGGTGCCGCACTTGAACTGAAGAAAGAAGGCGTAGAAACTCATCCTGAAATCATGGTGCCGCTTACCGGTATCTTGTACGAATTCCAAGAACAGGAAAAAGTAATCCGTTCGGAAGCAGCCAAGCTGTTTGAAGAAATGGGCGACAGCATCGAGTTCAAGGTTGGTACAATGATCGAGGTTCCGCGTGCTGCTTTAACAGCCAACCGCATCGCATCATCAGCCGAGTTCTTCTCATTCGGAACAAACGACTTGACTCAGATGACATTCGGTTACTCACGCGACGATATCGCTTCCTTCCTACCGGTTTACCTGGAGAAGAAGATTCTGAAAGTAGACCCGTTCCAGGTTCTCGACCAAAACGGTGTTGGTCAGCTTATCCAGATGGCTACAGAAAAAGGCCGTGTAGTTCGTCCCGACCTGAAGTGCGGTATTTGCGGTGAACATGGTGGTGAGCCTTCATCTGTTAAGTTCTGCCACAAAGTTGGTTTGAATTATGTAAGCTGCTCTCCGTTCCGTGTGCCTATTGCACGTCTGGCTGCGGCACAAGCTGCAATCATGCACACTGACAAGTAATCATTGCTTACTGTAGGCTTAAACCAAATAGCTAAGTTTTTGATTATCAGTACACATATTATGTGGCGCAGGCTGCAATAGAGCATTCGCAAGAATAGCGACTTTATAAAATTAAAACTTGATATCAGGCTGTAATTCACTGCTTTTAGTGGTAATTACAGCCTGAGTTGCGTTTAGGCGGTTCGTACATTTGACCGCATAAAATGAGCCAAATGAACGTATTTGCTTACACTCTGCTTACACCAAATCCCTGTATTGTTTACACCTGCTTACACCAACTTAAAAGGCTATAGCAGCTATAAAATTAAAGTACATATGACAACATTAAAAGTAATGGTGAGAAAGCCAAGAATTGATGGTCTCTATTCCGTGTACATACGGATAGTACACAATCGTAAACCTGGATATATCAAGACCGATAAAATTGTGGACAAGAATCATATTACGAGCAATGGGGAATTGATTGATCCAGTAGTAAATGAATACTGTTCAATGCTCATAAGGCAATATACAGATAGACTAAATCGAATAAATACATCTTTATGGGATGTTAAGGAAGTCATTGATTATTTGCTTAAAACAGCAGAAGAAGTTTGTTTCAGTGAATATGCCAGAACCTTTGTTAGTTGCATGGAAAAAGAAGGCTTTGAAAGAAATGCAAGAAATTATCAACTTGCCGTAAACCATTTGGAACGTTATTTAGGAACAACTCGTATAATGTTCAGCCATCTAACTACAGCAGTTTTGAAAAAATGGATAGAAAATTTGTCTCATACAAAACGAGCAAAAGAAATGTATCCAACTTGTATTCGCCAAATTTTCAAAAAGGCCATTATAGAGTACAATGACGAAGAAAGAGAAATTAAACGTATAAAATTCAATCCGTGGGAGAAAATTACTATTCCAAAATCAGACAACGGTGTACAACGTGCCATCAGTGCCGAAGCCTGCCGTGAGTTTTTCAACCGGCCACTACCGGAAACGAAGATGATTTCTTCCCTACCGGAACTTGCCCGTGATGTGTCGCTTCTCTCCCTTTGCCTTGGTGGCATCAACACGGTTGACTTGTACGAACTCAAAAAGGAGAATTATAAGGATGGTATTATCGGTTACAAACGGGCAAAGACCCGCCACAGCCGCAGGGACGAAGCGTATATTGAAATGCGTGTCGAGCCGTTCATCCAGTCCACATTTGACAAATACCTCTCCCATGATGAGAACGAGGAATACCTGTTCAATTTTCACAAAAGGTACAGTAATTCAGACAGTTTCAATGCAAACGTAAACAACGGAATCCGAAAGATCTGTGCGGATATGGGAATGAAGAAAGAGGACTACTACTGCTACTATACGTTCCGTCATACATGGGCGACCATTGCACAGAATGACTGTGATGCCAACCTTTATGAAGTGGCATTCGGCATGAACCACAGCCACGGACTGAATGTAACGAGAGGGTATGTGAAAATAGATTTTACTCCAGCTTGGGAACTTAATGCAAAAGTAATAGACTTCATCTTTTTCAGCAGTAAGAAAAGTAAGCAAGGCAAAGCCCGTGATATAGAAGAACCGGCAGACAAGATGTTCCGCATATCCAAGAAAATGATGATTTATGGCCGCGCCTATTTTAAGGGTGATGTCGTCAGTGAACTTACTGATATAGGGTTCAGCAATGTGGATCAAGTCATAAGTAAATTGGCAGCAAAACTTCCGAGTGATATTCCAACGGGATGTACAGTACAATTCCGTCTCATGAATTGTGATTCCAAAAAGGAGGTCGTATATGAACGTAGCAAAGGCAAGGGGTTTTAGCAGGCAGTCAGCCAAAGAATTATCAACGTAAAGGGAAGAACTTACCCACCGTTCACAGAGCCGTATCGGTCATACCCGGCAGGTACGGCTTTATCTTTCCCTACCGGTTGAAAATCCTACCCGTCATAATCAGCGTGAAAGCCCGTGTCAGACCTTTGCCCAGCAGGACAAAGAAGTTCCTCACAAACCACCACAGCAGCCTGAATGTATTTCGGACAAGCCATCTCGCCAGCCTGAACAGCAGTATTACTATCACTACTATCGGAAACAGGTATATCAGCAACAACAATTCAAACATACAAGGTTACTTTTTTAATGAAACTTGATATTCTAAAATCCCGGTTCTATAGTATAAAGGTACTGAAAAATAGTCATATATCAAAGCATCATCACCTTTATATTCAGTAAATTACAAAGAAAAATATAAGAAAATGGGTAACCGAACAAACCGAAATATTCGGATATGGGAAACTGTGGGACTATCATAAGAACAACCCATTTATCAAAGTCCGTAAGTCATTTCAAAACACATTTTTCAGTAAACAGTCCATTGCCTGATACTGATACCGAACTCTTCATTTCCCCTGATGTCCTGATTACTCAAACTCCCGAAAACAGCTTCAACATACCGCCAAACTTGAAACATCCGCTCATTTCAACTTCTATTCTCACATCACTTGATGCCCTAATATTATGGCTGTACGTATCCGTCTGTATTACTTATCCGACTATTCAAATTCTCACAAATCAGGTGAGTGAACTTTCATTATATCACAGATATTTTTTTCGGACTATCTCGAAATGAAGTATTCTTATTATCAATGACCGGGTTATCCGTCATATCGGATTATCCGTGTTCCGGGACTTCCGGGTGGAAACCTACAATTCTGTTGTGCATTTCTCCGCAAGGCGTTTTATTCGGTAATTTTGGTGCAAGAATGAACCCCGGAGGACATCGAACTGCGTTGCAGGATTTGTCAGGCAAGTTGTACCTTTGTGGCCACAAAACTCCGTTTAGCTTCCACAAAGGTAACTTGCCGACTGCTGCGCATCGGAGCGGCAATGCCGCTGTTTCGCCCTGCGAAAGAAGTTCCGGGAAACCCGAAAACAAGTTATCATCGTATGAAGAAGCAAATGACCAAGTACATCAAGGTACGAATGACATTGGAAGAAGTGGAACTGTTTAAGAAAGAGGCTTCTTCTTCCGTCTATAAAACAGTGAGCAGTTATGTGCGCAAGGCACTTGAAGAATACACCCGTGTCGATGTGAGACAGAAACTCAAACTCATCCAGGCACTCGGTGAGTTCTACCGGAAGTACCATAACGAGCTTTCCCATATAGGCGGCAACCTGAACCAGTCGGTCAAGAGAGCCAACGAACTTTCGGTTGCCGGGTTGCTGCCACCGGAATATCTCCGTGAGGTGCTGATGCCGGTTATCCGTGAGACACAGGACACCCTGAACGAAATAAAAAGGGAACTGGAAGAAGTCACCAAAAAGGCCGTCAAGCTCTGAATATCCCGAACTCCCAATCAATCCAACCCAAATGATAGCAACCATATTACCCGGAAGCCCGAACTTCCACGCAGTCGGTTACAATGAGCGGAAAGTCGCGAAAGGTGTAGCCCGTTTACTCGAAATCCAGAATTTCGGGGCACTCGGAACATTTGGTAGACCCACCCCCGATGAACTGGTCAAGTATCTCCGGGAATATACCTCCCGGAACAGCCGGATACAGAAGGCGCAGTTCCATGTGGCCATATCCTGCAAGGGACACGAGAAGTCGGAAACCGAGCTGCTGGAGTTCGCCCACCAATATCTCCGGGAAATGGGCTATGCGGAACCCGGACAGCCGCTGCTTGTCTATTCCCACTATGACACCGACAACACCCACCTGCACATCGTCACCTCTCGCATCGCACCCAACGGCAGGAAGATTGTACACGACCACGAGCGCAGACGCTCGCAGGAAGCCATTGACAAGATATTGGGAACCAACAGGAAACAGAAGACAGACAAGGATATGGAGACTGCCAGACAGTACACTTTCTCCTCCTTTGCCCAGTACAAGGCGGTGATGACCTCCATGGGCTACGAGGTCTATCAGAAAGACGGAACCGTATTCATCAAGCACGGCGGAAAGGTGCAACACAAGCTTCCCCTCTCCGACATAGAGGCGTTGTATAAAAGAGGCCATACGGACAGGGCACGATGTCGGCAATTAAGAAGCATCCTCAAAAAATACCGGGACGTGAGTACCAATAAGGAAGAGCTGCAAAAGGAACTGAAAGGCAAGTTCGGCATTGACATCGTGTTCTTCGGCAAGAAAGACGCGCCTTACGGTTACATGGTAGTGGACCACCATAACAAGACCGTCATCCACGGTGCAAGGGTGCTGGCCGTGGACGAGCTGCTGGACTTCGCCACCCCCGAACAGCGGTTTGACCGCATCGAGGACTACATAGACCGCCTGCTCACGCTCAACCCCAAGATAACCCAGGGCGAGATTTACGGCAAGATACGCAGGCAGCACGCCTACATCAAGAAAGGTGTCATCTATTTTAACGGGCAGTCACGTCCTCTGAAACCGTTCATGGCGGAAGCCATCGACCGCAACAACCGTATCGAACGGGTTGAAAAATTCAAACCGGCCACCGAAGCCGAACGGGACATGCTCTGCAGGATATTCAAGGTGAACCGCCCCGACCTTGTTACCCTCACTCCCGAACGTACCCGGTCCCACACGGATGCCGTCAACCGGCTGAGAGAGATTTTCAGTGACGATACCACCGGTTCCGTCAAGGGAAAGCTCTTCGAGGAAGGCTTCACCATACGGGAGGACGGGAACGGCACTTATGCCGTCAACTTCAAGGAACACATAATCATTAATCTGACAGAAGAAGGCTTCAATCTTGAACGGTTGAAAAGGAAATCGCATAAGTCACAAACCGACAGACAATCCGTCCACAAAAACATCGGACATAAAACAGGCGGACATATCCGGCTGCGTGATGCAGGAGGAGGTAGCCAGAGCGAGAAACGTGAATGGGAAGTCGGCCAGAAAGGTAATTATGACGACATCGACGACGGACGCACATTAAAGCGATAACAGAACGATATATGATAATACTAAAAGGTTACGGTACAAAGTCCCTGACAGACTTCCTGCCGTAACCTTTTCGGTCAGCATGAACCCTGATTTCCCGAATTTCATAATTCCGGACACCTTAGTCTGAACTACCCGGAGCATATAAGTGTTGCGCATTTCGTTTTTCAGGTTGTGCGGATGATAATTTTGGAGCATAACCAATTATCGCACGGACATGATACAGACACCGGTCATCGTAACATTCGCCAACCAGAAAGGAGGCGTCGGCAAGAC
>NZ_FR883007.1:0-12693 GCF_000435115.1 Bacteroides sp. CAG:633
AGCGGCAGCAATGCCGCCGACCTACATACCTATGAAATACGCCCTTTTGTTCCTCCTGCTTGCCTCGTGGCTCACCGCGTGCACCCAGCGCCACGACGACATCCCGAATGAATTTTGGGACAGCATCGCCTTGCACGACTCTGTTCACCTGTCCGACAGCTTGCTTCAAACCGGCCTCCAGCAGGCCATCGAAGCTGATGACTCGCTGCATGTCAGCATGATCTGTTTTTTTCAGGGGAAGAAACTTCATCAAGGGTATTTCCTGCTTCGTGCACAGGAACGTTACGAAAAGGCACAGCGCTATCTGCCTGCCCAAGCGCCCCCACGACTCCGCATGGAACTGGACATTGCACAAGCTGACCTTTGTCGCTTCAATCATTTTGAGAAACGAGAAAACCAACTGCTGGACAATGCCCAACAACTGGCCACCGAACAGCAGGACAGCCTGATGCTGATACGCATCTGCCTCCTCCGCTGCCAGCGGGAGAAAAGCAAAAAGGATTTCGCCCGAGCCCTCGACGAACTGCACACGGCCTATCGCTATGCCTACGCCATAACGCCCGAACGGCGTGCCGAACTGCAAGCTGAAATGGCTGTCGTACACCTATACCTGCAACAGCCTGACTCTGCCCTACTCCACCTTGACCGTGCCATTGCCACTCAAGCCGGTCGACAAGAATACTACCATGCCCTACGCCAAGGTGTGCGCTATCACATTGCCCGCAACGACTCGGCCCTGCCCTACTTCCGCCGCATAGCCGAGATGTTTCCTCTGGCCCGCAAGACGGATGCTTACCGCTACATGGCCGAAGTGCTCAACCGCCGCGGACAGTATGATAAAGCTATTGACTTCCTGCGCGAACACGTGCGCTACCGCGACTCGCTCGATGCAGACAAGAAAGCTGAACTGCTGGAGAAAGTACATGCCATACGCGAATATCGCAAGCAACAGCAACAGATCGAAGACAGCGAACGTCAGCTGACCCACCGGATGCTTCAGGTGTACAGACTCGCGGCAGTAGTATGCGCACTCATCATTCTGTGGGGTGCTTACTACATCTACACACGCCGTCGCCAGGCGCTACTCAACCGCGACCTGATGCAAGCCCAGCTTTCGAAACAGGAGATGGAGATACGCTACCTGCGCGAGCAGGAAGCCAAAGAACAGCTTGAAAACGCCCAACTCAACCAGCGTCTGGAATACTTCAAGCAGCTGAACGAAATCACCATCCCCCTACTGATGCGAAGCCGCAATCAGGCAGGCGCCCTGCACCTCTCGCCCGAGGACTGGCAAACGCTACGCAACAACACCGACGCCTGCTTCGACAACTTTACCCGACGGCTGAAAACCGCCTATCCCCAGCTGAGCGATGAAGAAATAGACTTCTGCTGTCTGGTGAAAATGGAACTTCCCCTGGCCATACTGGCAGAAATCTACCACATAGCCAAGGGAAGCATATCGCGCAAAAAGATGCGTCTGAAAGAAAAGATAGGAATCACCGACGTCAGCTTCGACGACTTTGTCGCCTCCTTCTGACGCAACGGGCAGCCTCAACGTTTCATATCGTCGAAGTAAGTGTCGAGCAGCGACTTGGCCGCTACAAACGAAGTCAGATTGCCTTGCAGCACCTGTTGTTCCTGACCGGCCAGCATGGCTTCGATCTTCGGATTGTGATAGAAGCTGTCGCGCAACTGTTCGTTAATGCTTTCGTACATCCAGTATTTGCTTTGTTCGTTGCGACGGTACTCGAAATAGCCGTTCGCTTTCACAAAGTCCATGTATTGGTAAATCATGTCCCAGATTTCCTTCACACCCAGGTTGTAAAAGCCCGAATAGGTCAGCACCTGAGGTGTCCAGCCACTTTCGGGCGCAGGAAACAGGTGTAAGGCATTGCGGAACTGGGCTGCTGCCAGCTTGGCACGCTCCAGGTTGTCGCCATCGGCCTTGTTGATAACGATGCCGTCGGCCATCTCCATAATGCCACGCTTGATGCCCTGAAGCTCGTCGCCCGTACCTGCCAACTGAATGAGGAGGAAGAAATCGACCATGGAATGCACAGCCGTCTCGCTCTGCCCTACTCCGACCGTTTCGACAAAGATCTTGTCATAGCCGGCAGCTTCGCACAAGATGATGGTCTCGCGCGTCTTGCGTGCCACACCTCCTAACGAACCAGCCGATGGACTAGGACGAATGAACGACTTGGGATGTACGGACAGTTTCTCCATACGTGTCTTGTCGCCCAATATACTACCCTTGCTGCGCTCACTACTGGGGTCGATAGCCAATACAGCCAACTTGCCGCCATACTGTTCGAGCACGTGCAAGCCAAAGACATCGATCGAAGTACTCTTTCCTGCCCCCGGCACACCACTGATACCCACACGGATGGAGCTTCCCGAATAGGGCAGACATTTTTCGATGACCTCCTGAGCGATGACCTGATGTTCGGGGCGTACGCTTTCGACCAGTGTCACGGCCTGACTGAGTATCGTCACGTCACCTTTCACAATGCCGTCCACATACTCCGCTACCGTCAGTTCGCGTTTCTTACGTTTCGGACGATTCTTCAAATAAGGACTTACGGTCGAGGGTTGTTCGACTCCGGCGTTGACTACCAATCCTTTGTATGCTTCGTTATTCTCGGGATGTTCCATGATTATTTGGCTTTAATGTTAATTTCTACTTTGGGTCTCATCGGGTCGTTGGTGATCATAAGCAGACGCAAATGACGCCGACGGGTACCGATATTTTTCTTATTGACAGTCACACGCAAACGGGTCGATTCGCCCGGCAGCAACACGGTCTTCTTCAGGCTGACGCCCACAGCCGGATGAAATACCTGCAACTTACTGATCTGCAAGGGTGAACGTCCGGTATTAGTTACTACAATATCCTGTTTGGCTTTCTTGCGTTTGGCCAGCACCTTGCTCAGATCGATGTCGGTAGCCGAAAGCTGTATACCAGGTGCGTTTTGCATTTGGGCTTCGGTCATGTCTGAAAAGTCGGGCAAGAGAATGGCCGATACAGGTATTTCGCTTTCATCGGTCACCTTATCGCCTGCAAAGCGCGACAGATAGACGGAAGCCTGCGTCAAACCAAGGTCGGTCAGTTTTTCAGGGTTCAGTGTCAGAGTGATAATGCCCTTTTCACCTTTCTGAAGCACATTGGGCTTCACCTCCATATCCAAATAGGGAGGCAGGTGCATCAGCACGGGTTCGTAGGGGCGGTCGGACAAGTTTACCACGCCAACGTGCATCACCGGATGCTCACCCAAGTGAACATCGGGGAAATCGAGCGTATTCTTGTCGATACGTATCTGGCCGATCAGGTAGGGATGAGTCTTGGTATAATCCTTGATTTCCTGCACCACTTCACCGTTGAAACGCAAGTAGACAATATGAGGTTCGGCATTGGTGTAGATAGCTACCGACTTCTGAAAGGTACCCAACGCTTCGGCATCGAAGGTGACGTTGACCATACCTTTCGCCCCGGGGGCTATCGGCGTCTGTGTCCACTGGGCTACCGTACAGGCACAATCGGGCTCTACATCAGTCAGCACCAGCGGCTCATCGCCGGTGTTGGTGATGGTGTATTGCACGGTGGCCGGGTGTTTCCACTCGATTTGCCCTAAGCTGTGCATCTCGGTATTGGACGTAAAACGCGGCTGAGCCAAGGCTCCCAAAGCCGCCATACATACATATAAAGTGGTTATGATTCGCTTCATTTATTTTAATTCTAACTTAAGTTTCGCAAGTGCTCAACTTATTAGTTGACAAGGCTTCAGTTAACAAGTCTACTAGGCTGGAACTCCCTGTTTGATAAAGTGCCGCTTGAAACGGCTCGCTACAAACGCCTTGTTAACTCGTCAACTTGTTGCTTGTCAACTGCAACTTGAGCTTGCGAAAGTTGGGATTCTAAATTACAAGGGCAAATGTAGGGCGATTTCTTTAGAATTAAAAATTAATAATTAATAATTAATAGTTAGAGGGTGTGGGAGGAAGATGGGAGCATCAAACAAGATTACCTCTAACTCTCCTCACCCCACTCCAACTATTCATTTTTAATTTTTAATTATTAATTTTCTTCCTGCCGAATGCGAAGCATATTCGGGCGCGTAAGCACATTGCAACGTAGCAAGTCCGGCCTCGTAGGTACCTCCACGAGCCACACGGTAACTATATTCGAGCACATAGACGCCTTTGCCCAAGTGGTCGAAGAAGAAGTTGGTTGCGGCATCTTCCACCTCGACATAATAGCCAAATCCATTGCTCCAACGATAGCCTGAGAAGGCACTGAGCGGCTCGAAACAAGCACCACGCTGGTCTTTCAGCTGAACAAAATCCATGGCTCGATCCAAACGGATGGTGAGACGCGATACAACCTTATCGCCCACCTTCAGGGCTTCACCCTGACCAAGGGGCTGCAACGAGCGTCGGCCATCGGCTGACAGGCGCTCTACATAGAGGCGTTTCTCCACATTCAGTTCGCCGCCCTGCTGTTTCACATCGGCGATGGGCGACAGATATTGGGCATACACGGCTCCCCAGGCGATGCCTGCATCACGCTTCTCAACAGTTACCTGACGGGCTTTCAGCGCCTGATGATCTTCAGTAAAGGTTTCCTTCACATAGCCCAAAGCAGGTGTAGCATCGGCAGCGGGCGAAGTGGTTTCGATGACTTCACGTCCCAGAGTGATACGCACATCGCCTGCTGTAGCCAGCAAATCATTGCCCTGACACAACAAGGCATAGATGGCATCGGCTGTCTCGACCGACGATTTCCAACAAGTGGTTTGCTTCTGCTTCAACAGCCAGAGTTTCATCTCCTCGACCAAAGCATCGTTACCGCCAGCCTTACGCAAGGCTTCCATCGCCTTGACATGGGCGGGCACGGGCATCATCGACCAACTGTAGGGAGCGTCGAGGAAAGCAAAGTGGGCACCCATCTCATCTTCTTGCACCAAGTGCTCCTTCAACGAGGCTATGAAGCGGTCGGCTTCGGTCTTCTTGCCTGCGGACAGAAGGATGATGGCCGCACGCGCCTTGCACGAGACGGAGGCAGTCGTCAGATTACCGCCTATCTTCGTCAGGAAGTAAGCCTGCGCCTTGCGGTTCGCATCGGGTAGTTTTTCACCTGATAAAGCTACGAGGTAGAGGTACTGTACAAGGTCGTCGGACAAGGAAGATACCTTGCTGCCCTTCTTCTCGGCCTTCAGCATCGAGCGGTAAGCCTCCAGCGCACGGTTGTTCAAATAGCCGAAAGCTGCTTGCTTCATGGTCTGTGCGTCGGCTGCGAGGGGCTGGCCAGTCAACTGTGGCAGGCGGACAAGCAATTCGGTCACGTAGCTGGTGATGTAGGAACTACCCGACATGCCCTTGTACCAGCTCCACGAACCATCGGTGCCTTGCAGCTCTTTCAGTTTGGTCAAAGCAGAAAGGTTGCGGTTATTCAGCTGATTGAGGTCGAACAGTGTGGCTATACGACTGCGTTGCTCGCTTTCGGTAGCGGCTTCGAGTACCCAAGGCGACTCAGACAAGAGAATGTTCTTCACTTCCTGATTCTTCTCCAGTTGGCTGAGGAAAGTTTCCTTGTTACCACCATCGGCCATCCAGGCGTCAAACACAGCCTTGATACGCGGCTGACTACCTGCGATGAAGCCCGCCAGCGAATTGGCATAGAAAGCAGAAGCCCAGTCGATAGCATTGTCGGTAGTAGGTTGAGCCAGCACCGGCAACGCCTGAACAGCATACCAGGCTGGGTTAGAGGTAAACTCAACCGTCAGACGGCGGTCGGTAGCCGTGGAACTGTCGCCGTTGAACAGGTGGCTAAGGTCGAAGGTGCGACTCTCTCCACCACGAATAGGCATAGCCAACGTTTCGGTAATGTACTGCTTGTTGCTGAGCACAGGAACAAGGTGTTGCTCACCATCGCTGAACGAATCGCCATCGGCTACGATACGCACACCCAGCAGGTTGTAGCGCTCGTCCACGTCGAAAGCGAACGATACGGAAGTGGTCCGACGGGCATCGGCTGTAAACTTCTGCTTCTGACTGTCGATGACCTTCTCCGTCAGGGGATCGAACAAGACGAAACGAACAGTGCCTTTCACAGCCTTGTCTGTCTGATTGGCGATGGTAGCAGCTATCTGAGTATGGTCGCCCACCCGCACAAAACGCGGCAGATTAGGCGTCAGCATAAACTCCTTAGATGTAACGGCCGATGCTTCCAACTGGCCAGTCAGCATATCTTTGGTGTGGGCATAACCACGGAAACGCCAGCGAGTCAGACTTTGAGGCATGGTGAAAGCAATGGTTACTTCGCCCTGCTCGTTAGTGCGCAAGTGCGGATAGAAGAAGGCTGTTTCTGCAAAATTGGTGCGAAGCTCGGACTGAGCCTCCGGCAAAGCACCTGTGATGAACGATTCTTCACGATCTTCTTCGAACACAGCTACCGGTACATATTTCACTTCGACCGCATCAGCACTCTCTTCCACTCCACGAGCCATGGGGGCATCAGCTGTTTTCTGTCTCAGTACCAGGCTATTTTCGCTAATGGACAAAACTTCGCCAACAGCGGAGAAATAAGTATAGAAGTAGTCGTATGTCCACGTAGGTACCCACTTGCTATCGAGCGGAAAGCGAAGATTGAAGTAGGCATCGGCATAGCGACTGGCATTGCGATAGCTGCTATACAGACGACTGCTGAAATATACATTCAATGACTGATTGTGGCGGAAAAGCTTATCGAGCGAGGCATCGTACATCGTAGCCAGCATTTCGGCCGAAGCAGGCAAACCCTGAGGTGTCTTGATAACGAGCTTCCACTCTTCTTCCTGCCCCGGGCGCAAGCGGTCGCGGAAGACTTCCCACTTCAGGTCGAGGGTGCGGTTGGGTTGGCGCTTCTTAAAGAATAGCTGGTGAGAGTAGTGTAAACCCTGCTTCACGAAGTTGAAAGTCAGCGTCACCCCTTCGCCATACTCGGGGCGGTAGGGCAAAGTGAAGTGCATCAGGCTATCGCTGAGCTGAAGTACACGGGTCTCGATGCGGCGGCGACCAGTGAAAACGTCCATCAGCACATAAGCATCCTTGAAGGAGGTGCCGAAGAAGAAATCGGCGGGTTGCGTTTCGTCGAACTCATCGAGGGGTTGATGTACGAACAGCTCGGTGAATTGAGACAGGCGTGTGTCGTGCTCCGAGAAGAGGGTGAAGTTCACGATCGAATGAGTCTGTATATCGCTATTCTCTTCACGTCCTAGGCTATCGGTCACGACAAAGGTCATGCGGTACTTGCCCGAGGGGATTGACCTCAAGGAGGAGAAGTCCTGACGTTGGTTGGCCACGAAATCGCCTTCGAGGACAATGCGATCGGCATCGGCTGGGCGAAGCAGGTAGCGGCCTTTCACTTCCTGAGGCTGCTGTACGCCGTTGGCGACGCTAATGGTGAAGAGCAAACTGTCTTCCTTGCAAATCACCTGCGGCATGTCGGACATGAAAGAATAAGCTTTTGTCGTTGCCTGAATGCCATAGGAAGCTGTCTGTGTCTCGCCCGCATCATCGGTTACGGAGGCTTCGACCTGATAATGATAATAACGATAGCCTCCCATTGAAGTATCGGCAGGAGCCTCTAACGTCAGAGGAATGCAGAAATTACCCTCGGCATCGAGCCGGACGGTATCGGCCAGCAAAGGTTTCGTCGAAGGAACGAAATAGCTTCTCAGCAGATCGTGGCGCGTCACGGTAAAGGCCAGAGGAACGTCTTGCACGGACATGCCGTTGAAGGATTTGACGTTACCACGCAGCATCACACGGTCGCCCAGGCGATAGGCTTCGGCCACGGGGGTGAAACTGATTTCGAACGTCGGCCGCTTATACTCTTCGACCCGGAACGAAGCTGAGTCCTCGTGTTTGCGGGTGGTGATGGAGAAAGCGCCGTTGAGACATGCCGAAGGCAGCACGAACTCGGCTGAGAAGGAGCCGAAGTCGTTGGTGCGGACCTTGCGGGAGGCCAGCTCCTTGCGGTTAGCGTCGAGCAGAAGCAGTTCGTAGTCTGCACCTTCGAGCACACGGGCGGCATCGGTTGTCTGTTCGTAGGCGATACCTTTCACGTAGACTGTCTGCCCCGGGCGATAGATGGCGCGGTCGATGAGCAGGGTCAACATTTTCTGTGCTGTATCAGAATCAACGATTCTGGAGATTCCCTGACGAAAATACTGAGGCGTCATGGCGCGATCGTCACCCTTGCGCGCCACGTAATAGCGTGCATTGGGCTGGCCGGTAAGCAGAGCTTTTCCTTCGGAGTCGGTGGTCAGCTGAGTCAGCAGACGGCGATTTTTGCTATCGTCGGAATAGAAGCTGAGCTGTACGCCTGCTATCGGATGGCCGGTAAGGGCGTCGAGGGTGATGAATTCGGTAGTCTGTTCGTCGACGTTCAGCGAAAGTACCTTAAAGCGGCTGACACACAGAAAATTGTATGACTGGTGAAGCGTCTTTTCGCCTTCGGGCACTGCCTGAAGAATATATACGCCTACGTCATCGGGCAGGCGGAAGTGCAACGTAGTATCACAGGAATGGTAGGGTACGTCTTCGGCGGCCTTATCCTTACCCGGCAGCGGACGGAGAGCAAAGCGGTGCGAAGCCAGCAGACGACCGTGGCGGCGGCAGACGGCGGACGTGAGGCCATCGTCCAGCCAGGGACGTTCGTCGTAGTCGGTGGCATAGACGTTGAGGGTGAAGCCACTGAGGTTGCGATAGTTGACTCGCATGCTGACCGAATCGGAGGGATAGCCTTCGGCTGTATAGATGTTGAGAGCCGGTTGCAGGATCCGCGCACGGATGTTCTTCAGTTCGCCGATGCGCTTGTAGGCAGCATAGCGCTTTAAACCTTCGTCGCACACGCGCAGGGCTTGGGCGTAGTGCCGCTTGTCGTTCAGCCACTGAGCCTTGCGGATGTAGACTTCACCACAGACGTCACGTGTGCCATAAGCAGCAATCAAGCTGTCGAGGGTTTGCAGATAGCCGTCGGGCGACTGCATATCGACACGCCATTGCTCGTAGTCGAGGGTGGCCATTACGACAGCATCTTCCGCATCGGGGCGTTGGCGATAGGTGGCAATCATCGTCTGATAGACATCTTTGATGCGGCGATCCATCAGCGAATCGACGTTGAAACCCCTCCACCCTTGATACGTATCGACGGCACGGCGAGCCAGCAGATGGTAGAGGTCGTGGGCATAGAATCGGCTGCCATCCTGCTGGATGACGAAGGGATCGTAGTCGGCAGCGGTAGTACGCAACAGGGCTTCGACGGGTTGCAAGGAGGCTTGCAGATGGGCGTCGATGCGGTCGATGAAGAGGTTAAGGCTCCACTCGCGCACGTCGGCAGGAGCCTCGTCGACAAGGAGCGAGGGAGAGTTGAGCAGCGTGCGGCGGTTGGTGCTGAGCAAGTCGGCATACTGACGCGCCAAGAGCGAGTGCAGAATGGCGCCATTCGTCTCGTCTGCCTCTTCCTGCGCCCAGCGCTCCATTGCGGCCAGACTGGTGTAAAGGCTGTCGGGCGTAATACGTTTCTGGCAGGCCTGCCGACAGACGTAGGCTTTCAGCATCTGCGGAGCGTTTTTCTCGGTTTGGGCCTTCTGCCAGATCTGGTCGGCCAGTCGAATCACGGTTTGCGGCAAACTCTTCTCGCGTGCTTCTTCGAGCTGCTTCCAGAGGTTGTCGTACGATTGCGCGTGGAGGGCTGGAAAAGCCATCAGCACGAGCAACATAACGGTGCAAATTCTTCGGATTGTCTTCATATTCTTCTCTCTATTTGTAGGTTTCATTATGCCGAATCGAAGGTTCGATTCTTCCTTTATAACAAAATAAGAGAATAAAATGTTAACGGGCGTATCTTTTAACTGAAAAAATATTGCACGGACAAAAAAAGAGGGATATCCCTCAATGAAAAGAGATATCCCCCTGGTGTGTATGATTAACTAATAATTACTGTGCTTTACATCTGAAGGCTATAATATCGCATTGCCTCCATCCAGTTTTTGCCAGCCAACAGCATGGCGCGCTTAAATGAATTAACAATCTTCTTTTTCATAACCTTAAAAATTAAAACGTTATCCTAAAAACGTACGGAAGTATACACGGTGTTTCCGTCTTCAGTTTTCTCTCTCTGTGGTGAGAGGGTGATCCTTTCTTTTTCAAGAAAGATAAACCCCTCTTTTCTGCATCTCGCTTCTTCCCATCTCGGCAAGAATGTGCTTCAGTGTACTAACAAATTTCTGTTTCATTGCTTTAAAAGTTTAGTTCAAGTTCCGTCCGAGAACGGACTTCCGAAAAATTCCGCCTCTGCGAAACTTGAAAATTAAAAACTAATACCTGAAAACCTCATTTGTTTCTTTTCTCTCTTTACGCTTTTTTCGAACCTTAGAACTTGTGTGCACCCAGCATCACATAGCCCCAAACATCGGCGTTGTTCTTGCCGAGGCGGTTCATGATTTTCTTTAACATTTTCATTTTGTTATCCTCCTATAAATAATGTGTTATCCTGTTGAATTCTCATTGAATTCATGTTTTACAGCACAAAAATAGAGCCATTATTTGAGATTGCAAGCGATTAAAGGCAGAAAAACATGTTATATAACATATTTCTTGATATGGGTCAATTTTTCGTAAGTTCGGACATTAAAAGACTGCCATATTGTACTGACAAGCGTGTTGCGAGAATGTCCGTACGGACAAAATGGCAGAAGTACGGGTACAAAAAAACGGGGCAGACCGTAGCCTGTCCCCGTTGTCTTGAAGTATTAGTCTTTCTTTTCTATTACCGCCGTCTTTTTCACTTTTCTGGCGTCTTCTCAAGCGTAGCCACCAGGAAGTCGTAGAACTTGCCGACCGAAGGAATGTAGGCACGTTCGTCGGGCGAATGGGGTGAGCGCAAGGTGGGGCCAAAGGAAATCATGTCGAGATTCTTGTAGATGGCTCCGATGATGCCGCACTCCAAGCCGGCGTGTATCACCTTGACAGCCGGTTCCGTACCAAACTGTTCCTTGTAGGACAGCCTCATGGCATGCAGGATG
This sequence comes from Bacteroides sp. CAG:633, assembly GCF_000435115.1. NCBI lineage: Bacteria > Pseudomonadati > Bacteroidota > Bacteroidia > Bacteroidales > Bacteroidaceae > Bacteroides > Bacteroides sp. CAG:633. Next base: position 11,070 of record NZ_FR883007.1, read on the forward strand.
GGCGAGTCGACATTGGGCTGCCAGCCAGAATAATTGCCGCTCAGTTCGACCTTCATACCTGCCATCGAGAAGCAAGCGGTCAGGCTGTCGGCCAGGAAGTCTTTCATCGTGTCGCACGAGCTGCGCGCCAGGATGCGTACGTCGGCCTTTCCGCCTCCGATGAGGACGATGGCCAGATTGGACGAAGTCTCGACCGTATCGGGCACGGTAGGAATCATTCGCATCACGCCGTCCTGACAGGCCATCAGCACGTTGACCATGCTGTCCTGAATCTCTTCGGGCACAACGGTAGCAGGCACGTCAACTTCTTCCATCTTCAGGCTGATACCCTGCTCGATGGGTGCGTATTCGGCAGCGATCTGTGCTTCGTACTCGCGGATGTAGTCGTCCAGACCGTCCATATCTTCGGGGTTGAACAGCATCACGGCATGAGCCTCGCGCGGGATGGCGTTGCGCATGTTGCCGCCTTCGAACGAAGCCAACTGGCAATCGAACTCAAGCAGCAGGTCGTGAACGACGCGCACCAGCAGCTTGTTGGCATTGCCGCGGCCTTCGTTTATTTCGAGGCCCGAGTGTCCGCCGCGCAGTCCTTTCAGCGTCAGCTTGCGTGCTACGAAGCCTTCGGCGGGCGCTTCTTCCTTATATTCAAGCGTAGCGGTGAAGTCGATACCGCCGGCGCAACCAATGTACAGTTCGCCTTCTTCCTCGGAGTCGAGGTTCAGCAGGATGTCGCCCTGCAAAGTTCCGGGTTTCAGCCCGAAAGCACCTACCATGCCCGTTTCCTCGTCTTTGGTGATGAGCACTTCCAGCGGTCCGTGCTTCAGGTCGGTGGCTTCGAGCACAGCCATGGCGGCTGCCACGCCCAAACCGTTGTCGGCACCAAGGGTTGTTCCTTTAGCCTTCACCCAGTCGCCGTCGACGCGGGTTTCAATAGGGTCTTTCGTAAAATCGTGTACCGTATCATTGTTTTTCTGGGGTACCATGTCCATGTGGGCTTGCAGGATGACGCCCCTGCGGTTCTCCATGCCCGGCGTGGCCGGCTTGCGGATGATGACGTTGCCTATTTCATCGACAAAGGACTCCAGCCCCAGCCCCTTACCGAAATTGACCAGAAATTCGGTCACCTTTTCTATATGTCCGGAAGGACGGGGGATTTGAGTCAGCGAATAAAAATGCTTCCACACGTTCTGTGGAGCAAGTTGTAAGATATCACTCATAGCAGTATAAAACGAAAAATTGGTTTCTGCAAAGATAATAAAAAACTTCCTGAAAAACAATACCCCCTTGCACGGTTTTTCGGCTCTGCAACAAACGCTGTTTTCACATGCCGGACAATCGTACGGACAGGGCGTTTTTCGGCAATTATGGCGTTACATTACAGTTGTGACAGTTAATTTTAAGAGAAAATCAACCTGGGAAAAATCTGTAAAAGAAAATTAATAATATATATTATATATATTTATATATATAATATATATTATTAAAATATTTAACACTTTCTTCCCTTCCGAGGGCGACGAATCGGTTTTCACTTAAAAATAACTGTCACAACTGTAATGTAACGCTTGACAAGCTCCCTAAAAGAAAAGAACATTGCAGACACAAGATAGAGGCTCGTCGGACA
>NZ_FR883007.1:12720-48106 GCF_000435115.1 Bacteroides sp. CAG:633
ACACTAGCCACATAAACGCCCCAAAGAAGGAACTACACTGACTTCTGAAAATGCGCTATTTCCGCCTGAGCAACAACAAGTTAGATTTATTAACACATAATTCGTGTTTCATTAACAGATTTTCACCATTTCAACATAGCCCGTTTTTGGCCGCCTCGAAGCGATATCCTACCTTTGCTAACGTAGCACGCGAGATGCGCAAAACACGAGCAGTAAATAGACAGCAGAAAAAACGAAAAACAGGGAAAGCGATATTTGAAATACTGATTCATTCATGCACAGGCCACACTCAGGAGGAAGAGAAGCACCTGCCTGCCGACGTCAGGCAGCCGTCCTGCCACTCCTACCGCCAATCGCCAGATGCCCCCAGCCCCACAAGCCCAGCACCACGACAAGCAGCGTCTGCCCCCCATGCACCAGGAGGGCAAACGTACTGGCATCGACCGCGTCGACCCCGTAGAGCATCATCATCGTAATGACCGCGAAATGCCACGGACCCGCCCCGTTGGGCGTAGGCACAATGACGGCAAACGTACCCGCCACGAACATCACCAGACCAGCCTCAATGCTCAGCCCCTCCGTAAAGGGGAAGCAGAAGAAAGTCAGATAGAAGTGAAGAAAATAGCAAAGCCACATCAGCACCGTGTGAAGCACGAAAAGCGGCACATTGCGCACCCGACGCAGCGACATGATGCCCTGCCACACGTCGAGCACCACCCCACGCACCCGCTCGAACACGGACAGCGCACGCACCATCCACACCAGCACCACCACGACGCCTACCACGCTGAACAGCGCCACGTAGAACCACGGCGAGGAAAACAGATGCACCAGCGAAGGCACCTTCGTCCCCGTCTGATGGAAAAAGGTGAGAAAGACAGGCAGTTCGAGCAGCAACGTCACACCCGCAATGAGCAGCATGCACAGTGCGTCGACCATGCGCTCGGTAACGACCGTACCCAACGACTTCGAAAACGGCACCCCGTCGTAGCGCGACAGCACCCCGCAACGCGACACCTCGCCCAGCCGAGGCACCACCAGACTGGTGGCGTAGGACAGGTAGATGGCATCGACCAGATGGCTTTTACGCGGATACACACCCAGCGGGTCGAGCGTCTGACGCCAGCGCAAACCGCGCTCCACATGGCTCCACACACCGAAAAAGAGCGACAACGCCATCCAATCCCAGCGCAAGCCGTGACGAAGCACCTGGAAAGCACGTTCGAAGTCGAAATCGCGATAGACCCAATATAGGATAAAAGCCCCCAACAGCAGGGGCAACAGGATTCTTATCAATCGAGAGCTAAAATTCTTCATTCTTCCTTCTTCATTCTTCATTAAAAAGAACTACCTTTGTGGAGCACAAAAGTAACAATAAACTTGATACATGAGATTAGTAAAGCCTAAAAAGTTTCTGGGACAGCACTTCCTGAAAGACCTGAAAGTAGCACAGGACATCGCCGACACCGTCGACGCCTGCCCCGCCCTGCCCATACTCGAAGTAGGCCCCGGCATGGGAGTACTCACCCAATTCCTGCTGCCCAAGGAGAGGCCGGTGAAGGTGGTCGAAGTAGACTACGAATCCGTGGCCTACCTGCGCGAAGCCTACCCGCAACTGGAAGACGACATCATCGAAGACGACTTCCTGAAGATGAACCTGCGGCGCGTGTTCGACGGAAACCCCTTCGTGCTGACCGGCAACTATCCCTACAACATATCGAGCCAGATCTTCTTCAAGATGCTCGACAACAAAGACCTCATCCCCTGCTGTACGGGCATGATACAAAAAGAAGTGGCCGAACGCATCGCCGCCGGCCCCGGCAGCAAGACTTACGGCATACTGAGCGTGCTGATACAGGCGTGGTACGACGTTGAATACCTTTTCACCGTCCACGAACACGTCTTCAACCCGCCGCCCAAGGTGAAAAGCGCCGTCATCCGCATGACCCGCAACGATACCCGGGATCTGGGATGCGACGAACACCTGTTCAAGCAAGTGGTGAAAACCACCTTCAACCAGCGGCGCAAGACCCTGCGTAACTCCATCAAACCCCTCGTCGGAAAAGACTGTCCCCTGACGGCCGATCCTCTCTTCGACCGCCGACCCGAACAACTCTCCGTCCAGGAGTTCGTAGAGCTGACAAACTTAGTAAATGGAGAATTGAGAATGGAAAATGAATAATGTTCATTAACCGAGAACGAAGAATTTTCAATTACCAATTATCAATTATCAATCAAAATAATGGAAATAGACGAAGAATATATCGACAAAGTCAAAAGTCTGATCGAACAGAAAGACGCCGACAACGTCAAAGTCCTGCTGGCCGACCTGCACCCCGCCGACATAGCCGAGCTGTGCAACGACCTTGAACCCGAAAAGGCACGCTTCGTCTACCGCCTGCTCGACAACGAAACGGCGGCCGACGTGCTCGTAGAAATGGACGAGGACGTCCGTAAAGAGTTCCTCGAACTGCTCCCCTCGGAAACCATCGCCAAGAAGTTCGTCGACTACATGGATACCGACGATGCCGTCGACCTGATGCGCGACCTCGACGAAGACAAGCAGGAAGAAGTCCTGTCGCACATCGAAGACATCGAACAGGCGGGCGACATCGTCGACCTGCTGAAGTACGACGAAGATACCGCCGGCGGTCTGATGGGTACCGAAATGGTAACCGTCAACGAAAACTGGAGTATGCCCGAGTGTCTGAAGGAGATGCGTCTGCAAGCCGAACAGCTCGACGAAATCTACTACGTCTACGTCATCGATGACGACGAGCGTCTGCAAGGCGTCTTCCCGCTGAAGAAGATGATTACCTCGCCTTCGGTATCGAAAGTGAAGCACGTAATGAAGAAAGACCCCATCTCGGTACATGTCGACACACCCATCGACGAAGTGGTACAGATCATCGAGAAGTACGACCTCGTGGCCGTCCCCGTAGTCGACAGCATCGGACGACTTGTCGGCCAGATCACCGTCGACGACGTCATGGACGAAGTGCGCGAGCAGTCCGAACGCGACTACCAGTTGGCTTCGGGTCTTTCGCAAGACGTCGAAACTGACGATAACCTTGTACGCCAAACCAGCGCCCGCCTGCCCTGGCTGCTCATCGGCATGCTGGGCGGTATCGGCAACTCCATGATATTGGGCAACTTCGACGCCACCTTTGCCGCACACCCCGAAATGGCCCTCTACATCCCCCTGATCGGTGGTACGGGCGGAAACGTCGGTACACAGTCGTCCGCCATCATCGTACAAGGCCTGGCCAACAGCTCGCTCGACGCCAAAGACACCCTGAAGCAAGTAGCCAAAGAAGCCGTCGTGGCCAGCATCAACGCCACCATCATCTCGCTGCTGGTCTACCTGTACAACTTCATCCGCTTCGGCAGCGCCGCCACCGTCACCTACTCGGTGTCCATCAGCCTGTTTGCCGTCGTGATGTTCGCCTCCATCTTCGGCACCCTGGTGCCCATGACACTCGAAAAGCTGAAAGTAGACCCCGCCATCGCCACAGGCCCCTTTATCTCCATCACCAACGACATCATCGGCATGATGCTCTACATGGGAATAACCGTGCTGCTGGCCTGACAACAGAAACAAACTAACCGTACAATCGGTAAAAAAATGCCATAAAAACAAAAAAAAATCAGCAAAAAAGTATGAAATAACCTTTTTATTTCATTTATTTGTAGCCTAATGTGTAAAACCGACGGGAACAACCCGTTTCTAAAAAAGTAAATACAATGACGGACACTCATGACACTAATCTCCCCGAAAAAACCGTGGAATTAGAAGAAGAAAAAAAAGCAGCAGAGGTTTTTGAACCGGCGACAACAGAAACTCCCGCTGAAGAAAACGTTTCGGAAAAGCCGGCAGAAACAACTCCGAAACTACTGACCAAGGAAGAAATACTGGCCCGACTGAAAGAACTTGCCACGGATGTGGAAAACGTAGCCAAAACAGAAATCGACGGATTAAAGCAGGCATTCTACAAGCTGCACAACGCCGAGCAGGAAGCCGCTAAAAAGCAATTCATCGAAAATGGTGGAGCCGCAGAGGACTTTGTGCCGCAAACCGACACCGTGGAAGAAGAATTCAAAAACGCCATGTCCGTCATCAAAGAAAAAAGAAGCGCCGCCAACGCCGAGCTCGAAAAACAGAAGGAAATGAACCTGCAGGTCAAACTATCTATCATCGAAGAACTGAAAGACCTCATCGACTCGCCCGACGACGCCAACAAATCGTACGCCGAATTCAAACGCCTGCAACAGCAATGGAACGAAGTGAAACTCGTGCCGCAGGGCAAAATCAACGAACTCTGGAAGAACTACCAGCTCTACGTTGAAAAATTCTACGACCTGCTCAAGCTGAACAACGAATTCCGTGAATACGATTTCAAGAAAAACCTCGAAATCAAGACACACCTGTGCGAGGCTGCCGAAAAGCTGGCCGACGAACCCGACGTTGTATCGGCCTTCCACCAACTGCAAAAACTGCATCAGGAATTCCGCGATACGGGCCCCGTAGCCAAAGAACTGCGCGAAGAGATCTGGACACGCTTCAAGACCGCCTCGACAGCTGTTAACCGGCGTCACCAGCAGCATTTCGAAGCCCTGAAAGAAACCGAGCAGAACAACCTTGACCAAAAGACCGTCATCTGCGAGATCGTCGAAGCCATCGACTTCAACGAACTGACCAGCTTTGCCGCATGGGACAACAAGACACAGGAAATCCTTGCCCTGCAAAGCAAGTGGAAAACCATCGGCTTCGCTCCCCAGAAGATGAACGTGAAAATCTTCGAACGCTTCCGCAAGGCATGCGACGAATTCTTCAAGAAAAAAGCCGAATTCTTCAAGTCGCTGAAAGAAGGCATGAGCGAGAACCTCGAAAAGAAACGTGCCCTTTGCGAGAAAGCCGAAGCCCTGAAGGACAGTACCGACTGGAAGAAAACAGCCGACGAGCTGACCAAACTGCAAAAAGAATGGAAAACCATCGGTCCCGTGGCCAAGAAATACTCCGATGCCGTATGGAAACGCTTCATCGGCGCATGCGACTATTTCTTCGAGCAAAAGAACAAGGCAACTTCCTCGCAACGCACCGTCGAGCTGGAGAACCTCGAAAAGAAGAAAGAAATCATCGCCAAACTGAACGCCATCAGCGAAGATATGGATACAGACGAAGCTTCTCAGTTCGTCAAAGACCTGATGAAGGAATGGAACGCCATCGGCTTTGTGCCCTTCAAAGATAAGGACAAGATATACAAGCAATATCATGCCCAGATAGACAAGCTGTTCGACCGCTTCGACATCAGCGCCTCCAACAAGAAGTTGAGCAACTTCAAGACGAGCATCAGCAGCATCTCCGAAGGCAATTCACAAGCCCTCTACCGCGAACGCGAGAAACTTGTACGCACCTGCGACAACATGAAGGCCGAACTGCAAACCTACGAGAACAATTTGGGCTTCCTGAACGCATCGTCGAAGAAAGGAAACAGCCTGCTGACTGAACTGAACCGCAAGGTAGAAAAACTGAAAAACGACATCGAACTGGTGAAGCAAAAAATCAAAGTGATCGACGAAAACATCAAGAACGGCGATTAACCCTCTCACCAACCGACCGATAAAGACAAACTGAAAGAGGTTGTATCCGGAAGCCTCCCGTCTTTACACAGACAGGAGCATACTTCCAGATACAACCTCTTCTGTTTTTCTCCAGTTAGAGAATAATTTTTCCCCAGTTAGGAAAAAAGTTTTTCCCAGTTAACAAAAAATTTTTTCCTAGTTAGGGAAAAATGAGGAGATGAAGCAGCCTTAATAACAACAGTCTGAGCCAGCCCCGCCCCTACAGAAAAAAGAAAGCATAAAAAAATCCTGCCGGACATCATCGTCTGACAGGATCTCATTTTCTTTGGTTGGGCTACCTGGATTCGAACCAGGAATGACAGGACCAGAATCTGTAGTGTTACCATTACACCATAGCCCAATGGAACTTTATTTCCTTTTTGCGGTTGCAAAGATACGGACTTTTTTTTAATCGCAAACAAAAAACGAATATTTTTTTTCGAAAAAATGGTAAAATCCCCATTTCACCCCAATTATATACCTAAAAAACATCAAAAATGAAAGACTTTTTCCCCTTTTGCGTGTTTGATAGAAGAAATCACCGTATATTTGTCAACAGTTTTAATATAATAATGTATAATGAACGAAGCAAAAAATCTAATTCAGCAAATTACAGAAGGTATCCAAGATAAGAAAGGAAAGAAAATCGTCATCGCCGACCTCACCCAGATAGACGATACAATATGCAACTATTTCGTCATCTGCCAGGGCAATTCACCCAGTCAAGTGACAGCCATCGTAGAATCTGTCAGAGAATTCGCACGCAAGGGAGCCAACGCACGCCCCTTCGCTGTAGACGGACTGCGCAACGCCGAATGGGTAGCCATGGACTATGCCGACGTACTGGTACATGTATTCTTGCCCGAAGCCCGAGAATTCTACAACTTGGAGCATTTGTGGGCCGATGCCAAACTAACCCAAATCCCCGACCTCGATTAACAAGCAAACAAACGTATGGACAATAACAATAATACTGATAAAAAACCCAAAATGAATGTACCCAAGTTCAACCTGAACTGGCTGTACATGCTTATTGCCATGGCTTTGCTGGGACTGTACCTCACCAACGAGAGCACAACCCCAACCAAGGACCTGAGCTACGACGAATTTCAGCAATACGTACGCAACGGCTACGTCAGCAAAGTAGTAGGCTACGACGACAACTCCATCGAAGTCTACATCAAGCCTCAACACGTAGCCGACGTTTTTAAGGAAGACTCAAATAGCGTAGGCAAGACTCCCGTCATCACCACCAAAGTGCCTTCGCTCGAAAGCATGGACGCCTTCCTGCAAAAAGAGAAGGACGAACTACACTTCGACGGCACTGTCAAGTACGAAGAAAAGAAAGGCAACTTCTTGCTGGCTTTCTTCTGGCAGGTATTGCCGTTTGCATTCCTCATCGGCTTCTGGATTTTCATGTCTCGCCGTCTGAGCGGTGGCGGAGGTGCAGGCGGAGGAGGCATCTTCAGCGTGGGCAAGTCGAAAGCACAGCTTTTCGAAAAAGGTTCGTCTACACGGGTCACCTTCAAGGATGTAGCAGGACTGGCCGAAGCCAAGCAGGAAGTAGAAGAAATTGTAGAATTCCTGAAACAACCTCAGAAATATACCGACCTGGGAGGAAAAATCCCCAAGGGCGCTCTTCTTGTAGGCCCTCCGGGCACAGGTAAAACCCTGCTGGCCAAGGCTGTGGCTGGTGAAGCTAACGTGCCTTTCTTCTCACTGGCAGGTTCCGACTTCGTCGAAATGTTTGTCGGCGTAGGAGCATCTCGCGTACGTGACCTTTTCCGCCAGGCCAAAGAGAAAGCCCCTTGCATCGTATTCATCGATGAGATTGACGCCGTAGGACGCGCACGCGCCAAAGCCGCCGCCATGGGAGGCAACGACGAACGCGAGAACACCCTGAATCAGCTCCTCACCGAAATGGACGGATTTGGTTCGAACAGTGGTGTCATCATTCTGGCAGCTACCAACCGTGTTGATGTGCTCGACAAAGCCTTGTTGCGTGCAGGACGTTTCGACCGTCAGATACACGTCGACCTGCCCGACTTGAACGAACGCAAAGAAGTATTTGGCGTACACCTGCGCCCCATCAAGATAGACGATACGGTTGACGTTGATCTGCTGGCTCGTCAGACACCAGGCTTTTCTGGAGCCGACATTGCCAACGTATGCAACGAAGCTGCCCTGATAGCAGCCCGCCACGGTAAGAAGTTTGTAGGCAAGCAAGACTTCCTCGATGCTGTCGACCGTATTGTAGGTGGATTGGAGAAAAAGACCAAGATTACTACCGAAGCCGAACGTCGTTCTATCGCTATCCACGAAGCCGGACACGCCAGTATCTCATGGCTGTTGGAGTATGCCAACCCGCTGATTAAAGTTACCATCGTGCCTCGCGGACGCGCTTTGGGCGCCGCCTGGTATCTGCCCGAAGAACGACAGATCACGACTAAAGAGCAAATGCTCGACGAGATGTGTGCCACACTGGGCGGCCGTGCTGCCGAAGACCTCTTCCTCGGAAGAATTTCGACAGGCGCCATGAACGACCTGGAGCGTGTAACCAAGCAGGCCTATGGCATGATAGCCTACTTGGGTATGAGCGAAAAACTGCCCAACTTGTGCTACTACAACAACGAAGAATATTCCTTCAATCGTCCCTATAGTGAGAAGACCGCCGAACTAATCGACGAAGAAGTGAAGAACATGGTGAACGAACAGTATGAACGTGCCAAACGCATCCTCTCCGAGCACAAGGAAGGACACAACCGCCTGGCGCAAATACTGATCGACAAAGAAGTTATCTTTGCCGAGGACGTAGAAGCCATCTTCGGAAAACGCCCGTGGGCTTCGCGCTCGGAAGAAATCATCAACGCCAAGCGTGCCGACGAGCTGAAGAAAGCCGAGGAAGAAGAAGCACAAAAAGCCTTGGAAGCTAAAAAAGAAGTAGAGGAAGAAGCCGAAGAAAACAAAAATAAGGAAGAGAAAGAAAACAATGCTCCGGAAAACAACTCTTCTTCGGACAAATAACTAAAAGATCTAATCACTTAAACGAAAAACGTTGTGAAAAGCAATTTCATCCAACGTGCTGTCACAGGCGCGTTATTCGTCATCGTATTAGTGGGCTGTATCCTTTACAGCCCTCTTACGTTTGGCTTGTTGTTTACATTGATTGCCGCACTTAGCGTGCACGAGTTCGGATACCTGCTTAACCAAAGCGGTAAAGTCAGTATCAACCGCACCATTACCTCGCTGGGTGCCGCCTATCTGGTTCTGGCCTTGATGAGCTTTTGCACACAGGCGGCCGGTGCCTACGTGTTCCTCCCCTACTTGGGACTGTTGCTGTATCTGATGATAACCGAGTTGTATCTGAAAAAGGAGAACCCCATCGGCAATTGGGCCTGCTCCATGCTGAGCCAACTTTACATAGCTTTGCCTTTCGCCTTGCTTAGTGTGCTGGCCTATCATAATTCGCCTACAACAAGTAGCGTCAGCTATAACCCCATCCTGCCCCTTTCTATCTTTGTATTCATCTGGCTAAGCGACACAGGAGCTTATTGTGTCGGTTCGCTAATAGGAAAGCATCGGCTTTTCGAGCGCATCTCGCCTAAAAAGTCCTGGGAAGGCAGCATCGGCGGCGGAGTTTTCTCCATAGCCTCATCGCTGGTTTTTGCCCACTATTTCTCCTTCATGTCGGTATGGCAATGGATCGGACTTGCATTGGTGGTCGTTGTATTCGGCACGTGGGGTGACTTGACAGAGTCGTTAATGAAACGCCAACTGGGCGTAAAGGATTCGGGCAACATTTTGCCCGGACATGGTGGTATGCTCGACCGTTTCGACAGTGCGCTGATGGCAATACCGGCCAGTGTCGTCTACCTCTACATACTGACTATCTGCTGACAAGAGAGGAGCCAACATAACAAAGCATCCACCCTTTTTGCCTAAGAACTTCCTCAAAGAAGAAAAAACTGCTCCAAAGAAAATAACAAAAAATAAGCGCAGATTAGCACAAAAGCATTTTAGCTCCGTGACAATCTGCGCTTTCCATTACGCCATCTGCTTGGAGTATATATTCATCAATTCTCCATAAATAAAGTGGAGTCATTCTACACTCTTTGCCTATCACAGACAAAGTTACAATAGGATGGCTTCGGAAATAAATACAAGGGACTCAATTAAAAGGATTAACGTAGCTGAACCTCTTCTAAACTCTTTTGCTCAAAATTATCAGGTACTGTAACCGCCTGAGGAGTAGAAAAATCACATGTCAGCTCCACTTCACCGTTCACCTCCGAGTTTAAAGTCAGTTTCATACCTTTGGCTTCGGAAGGTATATCCAGACTTTGCAAACTAAAGGACACAATGCTGGGATAAGGATTACGATAGCCCGACAGGTTATCGTAGTCGTTGTAACGCAATTGTAAGTGAATATAGCCTTCTTCGTCGTAGTACTCAGCATCATCTTGAGGTCTTACCAGACTGATGCGATGCTTGGTATCATCCTTCGGCAGTATCTGGTAGAAAAAGAGATTGAGATAACCACCGCTCACTCCGATATCACCTTTATATATAAGAAGAGGATCGTTACCGAATTCTTCCTCATTCTCGGGGGTAAGCACTTCCACACTCTTGGTCAGAACTTCTGTCATACTCAATATTTTCACCGCATGGTCATAACCTGCATATTCGTCGGACAAGGGATTGAAAACAGTTATTACCCGCTGCCCGTCCACCGCTTCATACCAACCTAAATCTACGTTGACAGGCCACAACGTGCCCCACACATCACAATCCAAGTAAAAAGCATTTCCCGTAGTACGCACAGTGGCCCACAGGGGTGGAGTAAAATCGCCAACTGAATACCCCTCATCATCATCATCGCACGATTGGAGTATGGGCATCAGGGCCATACACAATGAAAGTAGCAACCAATGTATCTTTTTCATAATCAAAGTTTATTAAGTTTCTAAAAAGTCTTTTTATCAACGGACGTTCACTCATAAAAATACGGGAGCCGGCTATTTACTGCACCAGCTCCCGTACTTTTTAACAAATTCTAAACATCTGCGACAATTATCCTTTCTGCTTCAATAACTTCACCATCAGGTGAGCAGCTCGTGCAGGCGCCCCTGGCTCACCCAATCGTGATGCCATATAATCATAACCTGCAAGCATCTGGTTGCGATATGTTTCGTCGTACAAAATACGATGCAACTCTTCTCTAATCTGATCGACAGTCATCAGGTCTGCCACAAGTTCTCTCACGACTTCGCGATTGGCTATCAGGTTAACCAGCGAGATGTAAGGTACCTTCAGCACATGCCGCTTCAAAAAGGCTATCACCTTGCCGATAGGTGTATGATAGCACACAGCCTGGGGAACACGCAACAATGCTGTTTCGAGCGTAGCTGTACCCGAAGTAACTAATGCCGCCTGCGCATGACGAAGCAAAGGATATGTCTGATTGAAAATGACTTTCACTTTCTCCCCGCCTATGTATTGCGCATAGTAGTCGGGCGAAATGCCTGGTGCTCCTGCCAATACCAACTGATACTCAGGAAAATCAGAGGCTGCCCGAAGCATATCGGGCAGATTATCTTTTATCTCCTGACGACGGCTACCTGCCAGCAAAGCTATAATAGGACGGGCATCAAGGCCATTCTTCTGCAAAAAGGCTTCATGACTTTCAGTATAACCTTTGCAAAACGAACTTACTTCATCGACCGTAGGATTCCCAACATAATGAATAGGATATTGGTGTTTCCCCTCAAAGAAATCGACTTCGAAGGGCAGAATGGAAAACAGTTCGTCTACATCGCGCTTGATATTCTTGATGCGATACTCCTTCCATGCCCAAATCTTGGGAGAAATGTAGTAATAAACAGGGATATGCGTATGCGCACGCACAAACTTGGCAATGTTCAGATTGAAGCCTGGATAGTCGACCAATATCACCACATCGGGCTGCCAAGCCACAATGTCATCCTTACAACGCTTCATGTTGGCAAAGATAGTGCGCAGGTGCATCAGTACGGGTATAAAACCCATGTAGGCCAACTCGCGATAGTGCTTCACCCGCGTACCGCCCACTGCCGACATCAGGTCACCGCCAAAAAAACGGAATTCAGCCTGCGCGTCTTCTTGCTTCAAAGCCGCCATCAAGTGCGACGCATGAAGGTCGCCCGAGGCTTCACCAACGATCAGATAATACTTCATAAATGAAGAATAAAGGATAAAGAATGGAGGCTATCAATGGCATCCACTCTTCATCCTCCGCATTAAATATTAAAACCAGGTTTTCAGTTCGTCAATCAGACCATAAGCTGTCACGTCGACAGTAGTAGGAGTTATGGCTACATAGCCGTTGGCCAGCGCCCAATGATCGTTCTTTTCGTTATCGGCGTCAGTATCAACAAATTCGCCTGTCAGCCAATAGTAGTGGCTATCGCCGCGATGGGCAAAATTCTCCCACTCGTTTGTCCACTGCCCCTTAGCCTGTTCGCAGATGCGCACGCCTTTCAGTTCTTTCGCATCGGGGAAGTTCACATTCAGACAGGTCAGCGCCGGCAAGCCTTTCTCCAGCACCATGCGGGCAATGTCGCGCACGTAAGGTCCTGCAGCAGTGAAATCAGCATCGGGTTCGTGACTGCACAAGGAGAAACCGATAGCGGGCACTCCCTTCAGACATCCTTCAATCACAACGCCCATTGTGCCTGAGTAATGAACATTGGTAGCCGAATTATCACCATGATTGATGCCGCCTACTACCAGATCGGGCTTACGGTCGAGTACAGTCTCGAAAGCCAGTTTCACACAATCGGTCGGCGTACCCGAACATTTATAAACAGTCAGGCCGACATCCTTGCGAACAATTTGATAGTGAATAGGTTCATTTGTTGTCAGCGCACAAGCCGTGCCCGAACGGGGAGCATCGGGAGCCATCACCACAATCTCGCCCAACGGACGAAGAAACTTTATCAACTCGCTGATTCCTTTCGACATGATGCCGTCATCATTCGAAATCAATATTAAAGGTCTTTGATTTTCCATACTTATTCCTTATTAAAACAATGACGCAAAAATAATGATTTCGTATGGAAAAGTAAAATTAAAAAACGGAAGTAAATACATTTCTTATTCTACAAATAGTTTCTTTCGTTAAATCATGTAAAGTATACATTACTTTTAATCTTATAAACTTGCATAAATGTAAAGTATACATTACTTTTGCAATCATCAACCAATACATATATATTATGAAAACAAACTATTTGTTACCGCCATCCTACAAAACACCAGGAATGGTATTAAGCCTGCTCTTTGCATGTGGCTGCCTCTACGTATTGTTCAGCGAACAAAACGACCTCTTCGGAAAACTCCTGTACAAGATGAGCATCAACAATGCTTTCGACGAAGTTTGTATCATAGGCCTGTCTGCCAGCCTGTTGCTAACAGCCTTTTCGCGCGAAAAAGACGAAGACGAGTGCATCGCCCACCTACGTATGCAAGCCTGGACACTTGCCATTGCCGTCAACTACCTGATACTGATAGTAGGCACACTCAGCCTCTACAGTTCGGAGTATCTTTCGTTCGTATTCATCAACATGTTTACGATACCCGTACTTTTTCTGTTTATCTTCCAATGGAAACTTTATCGTTTCAGAAAGGACAACCATGAATAATACCTTAAAAGTGCAACGTGCCATCATAGGCATGACCCAACAGCAGCTGGCTGAAGCGGTCGGCGTAAGTCGGCAGACCATCAATGCCATCGAAACCCAAAAATACGTCCCCTCTACCGTACTGGCCTTAAAAATAGCCCGTACATTTGGCAAACCTGTTGAGGAAGTATTTCAACTTGAAAAAGGTGAATAATCTCCCCTCTTCAGTACCTATGCCCCAGATAGCCGAAGACAAAGTCTCGAATAAGCCGCGCTTTGTCCTCGGCTTTCTGTCTGCTTATGGAGATGTAAACATACGAATTTGTCTGCAAACATGATTTTTACTATCTTCGCAACAATCTAAAAATATGCAAGTCAAATGATAGCAGACATTCTACTCATCGTCTTCGGCATCATCTGCCTGCTGGTAGGCTTGGCCGGCTGTATTCTTCCTGCCTTACCAGGCCCTCCGTTAGTTTATATCGGCATGCTTCTGCTCCATTTCACCGATCGTGCCCAGTTCAGCACCATCGAGCTAGTAGTGTGGCTCGTGCTGGTCATCCTCATCCAAGTACTCGACTATTTCGTGCCCCTATTAGGTGCTAAATATAGCGGAGGCACACGTTGGGGCACACGTGGCTGTCTGGCAGGTACCCTTGTCGGCCTATTTTTCATGCCTTGGGGAATTATCCTTGGTCCGTTTTTAGGCGCATTTGCAGGCGAACTGCTGGGAGGGCGCGAAACCAAAGACGCCTTACGTTCAGGCCTTGGCTCTCTGATAGGTTTTCTGCTCGGCACTGCCCTGAAGTGCGCCCTGTGCGGATACTTCATCTGGAAGTTTACCATAGCCCTACTCTGATTTCCTCAATCCTCCCTGCAAGCATTCAAATAAATCTTAATCTTCACCAAGCGCAAAGGCAAAACTCAAAGATTTCCAATATAATTCCGTATATTTGCCCCCTGATGGAGAAAAGTACTCGACGAAAGCGGCAGGCTTGACAAAATCATTTCAAGTACCTCCGAAGTTATTAACAAAAAGGGCGACTTATCAACCGTTTTTGCAATCTCCTCCGGATTTTTGCAGGCGCTATCAGAAATAATCACTTATTTCGCCGCCGATAAAAATATTGAGAATATGGGAAAAATTATTGCAATGGCAAACCAAAAGGGTGGAGTAGGCAAAACAACTACCACCATCAATCTGGCGGCATCGCTGGCCACCCTTGAGAAAAAAGTGCTCGTTGTAGACGCCGACCCGCAGGCCAACGCCTCTTCGGGACTTGGAGTAGACATCAAACAAGCCGAATGCACTATCTACGAGTGCATTATCGATCGTGCCAATGTGCGTGAAGCAATCCATGACACCGAGATTGAAACGCTCAAGGTTATCTCTTCTCACATCAATTTAGTAGGCGCCGAAATCGAAATGCTCAACCTGAAGAACCGCGAACGGATACTGAAGGAAGTGCTTTCACCACTAAAGAATGAATTTGATTATATTTTAATCGACTGTTCTCCTTCGCTGGGACTGATTACTGTCAATGCGCTCACCGCTGCCGACTCGGTCATCATCCCCGTGCAAGCCGAATATTTCGCGCTGGAAGGAATCAGTAAACTGCTGAACACTATTAAAATCATCAAGTCGAAACTGAATCCGGCCTTGGAAATAGAAGGTTTCTTGCTGACCATGTACGACTCACGTCTACGACAGGCCAACCAGATATACGACGAAGTTAAACGCCATTTCCAGGAACTGGTGTTCAAAACCGTCATACAACGCAACGTCAAACTGAGCGAAGCACCCAGTTATGGCTTGCCAACTATCCTTTACGATGCCGACTCGACCGGAGCCAAAAATCACATGGCACTGGCCAAAGAGCTGATAGAAAGAGAAAAATAACAGGAAAAGAGAATTTGTAAAATATGGCACAAAAAAGAAATGCATTAGGACGCGGCCTGGACGCCTTGCTCTCCATGGACGACGTAAAGACCGAAGGCTCCTCCTCCATCAACGAGATCGAGCTGTCGAAAATCGTCGTCAACCCCAACCAGCCGCGACGCGAATTCGACCCCGTAGCCTTGCAGGAACTGGCCGACTCCATCGCCGAAATAGGTATCATCCAGCCTATCACCCTGCGTAAGCTATCCGACGACGAATATCAAATCATCGCCGGCGAACGTCGTTTTCGCGCTTCACAGATGGCAGGCCTCACCAGCATACCCGCCTACATCCGTACTGCCGACGACGAAAATGTAATGGAAATGGCCCTCATTGAGAACATCCAACGTGAGGACCTGAATTCTGTCGAAATAGCCTTGGCCTATCAGCACCTGCTCGAACAATACGGGCTGACACAAGAGCGTCTCAGCGAACGCGTCGGCAAGAAGCGTACCACCATAGCCAATTACCTGCGACTTCTGAAATTACCTGCCCCTGTACAGATAGGATTGCAAAACAAGTTGATAGACATGGGGCATGCCCGTGCACTGGTAACCTTGGGCGACCCGAAGTTACAAGTCAAGATATTCGAAGAAATACTGGAACATGGCTACTCCGTACGCAAAGTCGAAGAAATTGTAAAATCGCTCAGCGAAGGCGAAACCGTCAAAAGCGGAAGTCGCAAAATAGCCCCCAAACGAGCCAAGCTGCCCGAAGAATTCAACATGCTGAAACAGCAACTGTCCGGCTTCTTCAATACCAAAGTGCAGTTGACCTGTTCAGAGAAAGGAAAAGGGAAAATCAGCATCCCGTTCAACAACGAAGAAGAACTGGAACGCATCATCGGCATTCTTGATACTCTAAAAAATAAATGACAAGAAGAAATACTACATATCACGTGATTATTGCCCTGCTCTTTTGCACCCTGCAAATGGCGGGGATTGCCGTGTATGGGCAAAACCGTCCGCGAGCCGCTTCCAAAAGAATGCACTCACTGACAGCTGATACCACCAATTCAGTACGTCCACAGGCCATCGGATTAGCAGCAGACAGTCTGAGCATCGTACCGACAGACTCCACCCTGACCGAAGTGGCCGATACCCCCGACTCATTATCTGTAGCAGACAGCATCGCTGCCGAAAACAGAAGAAAAATGCTTGAAATGACTTCGGCTACCAGCCCGCAGGTCAAGCCCACCCCAACCGATAGTCTGCAACAAGACCTCAACCGAAAAGTTTGGGTTCCCAATCCGACCAAAGCCACATGGCTTGCCCTTGTCATCCCAGGCGGCGGACAAATATACAACCGAAAATTCTGGAAACTCCCCATCTTCTATGGAGGATTTGCCGGATGTGCCTATGCCTTGACATGGAACAGCAAGATGTACAAAGACTATTCGAATGCCTATAAAGACGCCGTCAACGAAAAATGGGATTCGAACAGCATTTTGGACTTATTGCCACCAGGATATTTGGACCGCGTTTCGAAAACCCAATTGACAGAAACCCTCCGGAAACGAAAAGACACCTTCCGCCGATACCGTGATATGAGTATCTTTGCATTTATCGGAGTATATCTGCTATCGGTAGTCGATGCATACGTCGACGCCGAATTGTCCAACTTCGACATCAGCCCCGACCTGAGCATGCGTGTCGAACCGGCCATCATCAACAACAATCAGAGCAGTAGTTTCTCCAGCAAATCGCTTGGAGTACAATGCAGCTTCCGATTCTAAGAAAAGACAATCTTATTAAAGCACATTATAATGATAACCATGATAACAAAAAATATACGTCTGAAGCAAATCATAGCAACTTCCGCCTTGCTTCTATGCACCCTACTGCCTACCACCACCCACGCACAGAATAGCGTAGACGTGCTGATACACGAGAACGGGACCGAGCGTAAGGAAACAATTGATTTGCCTGTAAGTATGACCTATCCGCTAGACAGCCTGCTAAACGACTGGAAAGCCAAAACATACATCGACTTAGGAAAGGATTGCAGCACTTCACCAGACAATCCGCTGTTCAGCGATTCTGTATACATGGATCGTTTGGCCAAGATGCCAACCATTATGGAGATGCCTTACAATGAAATCGTACGCAAGTTCATCGACATGTACACCAGCCGCCTGCGTTCACAAGTAGCTTTTATGCTCAGTGCCTGCAATTTCTACATGCCCATTTTCGAAGAAGCACTCGATGCCTATAACTTACCGTTAGAACTGCGCTACCTGCCCATCATCGAGTCCGCCCTCAACCCTTCGGCCGTATCGCGTGCAGGTGCAGCAGGCCTATGGCAATTCATGATCAGTACAGGCAAACTCTACGGCTTGGAGAGTAACAGCCTAGTAGACGAACGCCGTGACCCCATCAAAGCAACTTGGGCCGCCGCCCGCTACCTGAAAGATATGTACGACATCTATAAAGACTGGAATCTGGTCATAGCCGCTTATAATTGTGGCCCCGGCACTATCAACAAAGCTATCCGTCGTTCGGGAGGTCAAACCGACTACTGGGCCATCTACAACTATTTACCTCGCGAAACACGCGGATATGTACCCGCCTTTATTGCAGCCAATTATGTGATGACTTACTACTGCAAGCACAACATCTGCCCCATGGAAACCAACATTCCTGATGCCACCGACACCGTGCAAGTAAGCCGCAATCTGCACTTCGAACAGATAGCCGATATTTGTGGCGTGCCGTTGGACGAAATAAAAAGTCTGAATCCTCAATACAAGCGTAGCATTATCCCCGGCGAAAGCAAACCTCAAACCCTGCGCCTGCCTGTTACTGCCATCAGTACATTCATTGACCGTCAGGACACCATCTACACACACCGCCAGGCAGAACTGTTCAAAAATCGCCGTACAGTATCTGTAGCCAGCACCAGCCGTTCATCAAAGAGCAGCAGTACAGCCAGTGGAGACGTGACCTACTACCGCATCAAAAACGGTGATACCTTGGGAGGTATAGCTGAGCGGTACGGAGTAAGTGTAAAACGGTTGAGAGAATGGAATGGACTCAGGAACAACAATATACGAGCTGGGAAGACCCTGAAGATATACAAATAAATCTTGTTCAAGTTTCTCAAATGAGAAACTTGAACTATTTTATCCCAATACTTTCTAACCTACAATTAAGCGACCGAAAGCACTTACCTTTAACTCGTCATTTGCAAATATTCGTGTTTTAACAACCAAAACACTTGCAAGCTTTTGAAAAATACTTATTTTTGCAAAAAAGAGAGTGAAACAAGGAGGAACACTGTATGGACGAAAATACAACCATGAAAGAAAAAGCACAGGATGAAATGATTGAACAGGCGTTTCAAGAGTTGCTGAACGACTATCTGGCAACCAAACACCGCAAACGAGTCGAAATCATCACCAAAGCTTTCAATTTTGCCAATCAAGCACACAAAGGCATTAAACGGCGTTCGGGAGAGCCATACATTATGCACCCCATAGCCGTAGCCAAAATTGTGTGTAATGAAATAGGACTTGGCTCCACGTCCATCTGTGCCGCTTTGCTGCACGATGTCGTAGAAGACACCGACTACACGGTAGAAGACATCGAAAACATATTCGGCCCCAAAATAGCCCAGATCGTAGACGGTCTGACCAAAATATCAGGCGGTATTTTCGGTGACCAGGCTTCGGCACAAGCCGAAAACTTCAAGAAGTTGCTGCTTACCATGAGCAACGACATACGCGTCATTCTCATCAAAATAGCCGACCGACTGCACAATATGCGCACACTGGGTTCCATGCTGCCCAACAAACAATACAAGATAGCAGGTGAAACCCTCTACATCTATGCTCCATTGGCCAATCGATTGGGATTGTACAAGATCAAAACCGAGCTCGAAAATCTGAGCTTCAAATACGAACATCCAGAAGAATACAAGGAAATAGAAGACAAGCTTGCCGCTACAGCTGCCGAACGCGACAAGGTATTCAAGGAATTTACCACCCCTATCCGCGCACAGTTGGACAAGATGGGACTGAAATACCGCATTCTGGCACGCGTCAAGTCCATTTACTCCATTTGGAATAAGATGCAGACCAAGCATGTTCCTTTTGAGGAAATCTACGATCTGCTGGCCGTGCGTATCATCTTCACTCCCCGCAATATGGATGAAGAGTTGAACGACTGCTTCGACATCTATGTAGCTATCTCGAAGATATACAAGCCTCATCCCGACCGCTTGCGCGACTGGGTAAGCCATCCCAAAGCCAACGGCTATCAGGCACTTCACGTCACCCTAATGGGCAACAACGGCCAATGGATTGAAGTACAGATACGAAGCGAACGGATGAACGATGTTGCCGAACAAGGTTTCGCCGCCCATTGGAAGTACAAAGAAGGCGGAGGTAGCGAAGACGAAGGCGAACTGGAAAAATGGTTGCGTACCATCAAGGAAATTCTCGACGACCCTCAGCCGGACGCCATCGACTTTCTCGACACCATCAAACTGAACCTTTTTGCTTCGGAGATATTCGTATTCACCCCCAAGGGAGAACTCAAAACCATGCCGCAGAACTGTACGGCACTCGACTTTGCCTTCTCCCTGCATACCGACATAGGAAGCCATTGCATCGGAGCCAAGGTGAACCACAAGCTGGTACCGTTAAGCCACAAACTGCAAAGCGGTGACCAGGTAGAGATTCTGACGTCCAAAGCCCAGCGTGTACAAGCCGAATGGATGAACTTTGCTACCACTGCACGTGCACGCTCCAAGATAGCTTCTATCCTGCGTAAAGAAGCGAAAGCCAATCAAAAAGCCGGAGAAGCCATTTTGGCCGATTTCCTGAAAGCAGAAGACGTACGTATGGACGATTCTGCCATCGACAAGCTGACCCATCTGCACAACTTCCACAATCGGGAGGAACTGTTTATTGCCATCGGAAGCAAAAAGCTGATACTGGGCGATGCCGACAGAAACGTATTCAAAACAAAACAAGGAAAGAGTTGGAAGAAGCTACTCTCCTTCTCGTTTGGAGGAAGTAAAGAAGAAAAAGAGCCTAATGAGGAAAAATCTGCCGAAAAGAATACGCAGGAAAAGATCGATACCAAAAAAATTCTAAAGCTGACCGAAGAGGCCATCTCCAAAGAATACCTCATGGCTCCCTGCTGCCACCCCATACCGGGCGATGATGTGCTTGGCTATATCAACGAAAACAATCAGGTCATCATCCACAAACGGCAGTGCCCCATCGCCATCAAGCTGAAAAGCAGCTATGGAAACCGCATCATTGCTACCCAATGGGACACCCACAAAGAACTCTCTTTCCTGGTAACTATATATATAAAAGGTATAGATGCCGTAGGATTGCTGAACGAAGTGACGCAAATCATCTCGCGCCAACTGAACGTGAATATCCGCAAACTGGATATTGAAACCAACGACGGCATCTTCGAAGGAAAAATACAACTTTACGTACATGATGTAGACGACGTACGCACCATCTGTAACAATCTGAAGCAAGTAAAGAACATCAAGCAGGTATCGCGCATCGAGGACTAGTCATTATCCTTTTGCATATCCGTCTGCCCCTCGGTGAAAGCATCGAGGGCATCGCGCATGCCTATCAGTTCTTCACGAATAGCCTTCAGGCGCTCTACAGTTTCAAAATTGCGCAAGGTCGATTCGCGCCGGTCTTTCATTCGCTGACGGGCACCAGGCAAGGTCATACCTCTTTCTTTGACCAAATAATAAATCAGTTTCAGTGTCTCAATGTCTTCCTTGCGATACTGACGTATGCCGCGTCCTGCCTTTTTGGGATTGAGTTGCGGAAATTCGCGTTCCCAGAAACGAAGCAACGACTCATTGACTCCAAACATCTCGGCTACTTCGCCAATGGAATAATACAGTTTCAGATTCTTATCGGTATTCAGCATGATTTGTTCCTCAATTTAGCATACAATAAAACCTGTCCAGCCATCAATCCATCATCTTTCCATGATTTTCGGCTATCTGAATCATACGGTCGTAGTCTTCAGCACTAAGATCCATGAAGTAGTAGTTGACAGGATTCACCACCTGACCTTTCACGTGGACTTCGTAATGCAGATGCGGACCGGTACTTTTACCCGTATTGCCCACACCTCCAATCACTTCACCACGCACTACACGCTTGCCCAGCTTGGTACGAAACTCTTTCAGGTGAGCGTACCACGTCTGATAGCCGAAACCATGGTCAATGACAATCGTATTGCCGTATCCCGTTTCCCAGCCCATCTTCACCACCGTACCGTCGCCCGTAGCGTATACATCTGTACCCGGATTGGCCGAGAAGTCCATGCCTGAATGGAAACGGGTAGTACCATAGATAGGGTCAATACGTGTACCATAACCCGAAGCTGTCTGTTTCAGGTTCTTATTGGATATGGGCTGAATGGCCGGAATACACTTCAGCATTTCATCGTGCTGCTTGCACATCTCCACCACATCGTCGAACGAGCGCGACTGGATGTAGAGCTGCTTGGTCAGCATGTCGAGCTTCTGCGTGGTATTGATAACGAGTTCAGAGCTGGCCATCCCCATCAGATGCTCGTAGCGGTTGGTACCGCCGTAACCGGCCTGACGAATGGCTGAAGGAATGGGGTCGGCCTGAAAGATAACACGATACAGGTTGTCATCGCGCTGCTGAATGTCCTGAAGCACGCCCATCGCCTCGTTTATCCGATGCGAAAGCACATTGTACTGTGCCTGCAAACGGCTGTTTTCCTGGCGTAACTCTTTCTCGGAAGGAGAACCAAAAATCAGTAACAGAACAATGAAGCAACCTGCCCCAAGCCCCATGCCGATAAACAGACGACGGGCATAACTCATCATCCGCTGGCGGACAGTAGGATAAATACGGTCGTACGTCTGTGTCCGAGGATTATATATGTAGTATACTTTGCGCATCTTTTGGAAATATTTTCGCTGGTCGATGGGGCAAAAGTAATAAAAACAAGCTATCTTTGCGCTGTTTTTTTGAGTTTTTAAGTTCTTTAGTCTTTTGACTTTGTTTGTTTTAGCCGACAAACGAAGCTGATGTTCCTCAGTAGTGGGTTCGTCGGGCAGGTGCTACTGCCGGACAAAAGGCAGACTGAAAACTCAAAACTTATAAATCCGGATATTTAAAAACTCGAATAGAATATGTTGACAGCAAACGAAATCAGAGACTCATTCAAGAGTTTCTTTGCGAGCAAAGGACACCTGATTGTTCCTTCGGCCCCGATGGTGATAAAAGACGACCCCACGCTGATGTTTACCAACGCGGGCATGAACCAGTTCAAAGACATTATCCTGGGCAACCACCCGGCCAAAAACAAAAGAGTCGCGGACTCGCAGAAGTGCCTCCGTGTAAGCGGTAAGCATAACGACTTGGAAGAAGTGGGACACGACACGTACCACCACACCATGTTCGAGATGCTGGGCAACTGGTCGTTTGGCGACTACTTCAAGAAGGAAGTCATCTCGTGGGCATGGGAATACTTAGTAGATGTGTTGAAAATCAATCCCGAAAACCTTTATGCCACCGTCTTCGAGGGAAGTCCCGAAGAAGGGCTCGAACGCGACAACGAAGCTGCCTCGTACTGGGAGCAGTTCTTGCCGAAAGACCATATCCTGAACGGCAACAAGCACGACAACTTCTGGGAGATGGGTGATACGGGACCCTGCGGACCGTGCTCGGAGATACACATCGACTCGCGCTCGGAAGAGGAGAAAGCCAAAGTGCCCGGACGCGAATTGGTGAACAAAGACCACCCGCAAGTAATCGAAATTTGGAACCTCGTGTTCATGCAATACAACCGCAAGGCCGACGGCAGCCTCGAACCGCTTCCCGCCAAGGTGATCGACACCGGCATGGGCTTCGAGCGTCTGGTACGTACCCTGCAGGGCAAGACGTCCAACTATGACACCGACATCTTCCAGCCCATCCTGAAAGTCATTGGCGACATGGCCGGAAAGAAATACGGCACTGACGAGAAGTCGGACATCGCCATGCGCGTCGTTGCCGACCACATCCGCACCATTGCCTTCTCCATCACCGACGGACAGCTGCCCAGCAATGCCAAGGCCGGCTACGTCATCCGCCGCATCCTGCGCCGTGCCGTACGCTACGGCTACACGTTCCTGGGCCAGAAGCAAGCCTTCATGTACAAGCTCATCCCCGTGCTGATAGACAACATGGGCGAAGCCTATCCCGAACTGAAAGCACAAAAGGACCTGATCATGAAGGTCATCAAGGAAGAAGAAGAAGCCTTCCTGCGCACCCTCGAAACCGGTATCCGCCTGCTGGACAAGACCATGGCCGAAACCAAGGCCGCAGGCAAGACCGAAATCAGCGGAAAAGACGCCTTCACCCTGTATGACACCTTCGGATTCCCGCTCGACCTGACCGAACTGATTCTGCGCGAAAACGGCATGACTGCCGACCTGAAAGAGTTCGACGCCGAAATGCAGCAGCAGAAACAGCGTGCCCGCAACGCCGCCGCCGTCGAGACCGGCGACTGGATTACGCTGAAAGAAGGCACTACCGAGTTCGTAGGCTACGACTATACCGAATACGAAACAAGCATCCTGCGCTACCGCCAGATCAAACAGAAGAACCAGACATTCTATCAGATTGTGCTGGACAAGACTCCGTTCTATGCCGAAAGCGGTGGTCAGGTGGGCGACACAGGTGTGCTGGTCAACGAATTCGAGACCATCGAAGTCATCGACACCAAGAAGGAAAACAACCTCCCCATCCATCTGACCAAGAAGCTGCCCGAGCACCTCGACGCACCGATGATGGCCTGTGTGGACACCGACAAGCGCGCCGCCTGCGCCGCCAACCACTCGTGCACACACTTGCTGGACGAGGCTTTGCGCACCGTACTGGGCGACCACGTTGAACAGAAGGGTTCGCTCGTGACACCCGACTCGCTGCGTTTCGACTTCTCGCACTTCCAGAAGGTGACCGACGAACAGCTGCGTCAGGTAGAACACTTGGTCAACGCCAAGATACGCGCCAACATTCCGTTGAAAGAATACCGCAACATCCCCATTGAGGAAGCCAAAGAGCTGGGTGCCATCGCCCTGTTCGGCGAGAAGTACGGCGACCACGTACGTGTCATCCAGTTCGGCTCGTCCATCGAGTTCTGCGGCGGTACGCACGTAGCTGCCACGGGCAACATCGGTATGGTGAAGATTCTGTCCGAAAGCTCCGTTGCCGCCGGCGTACGACGCATCGAAGCCGTAACCGGAGCCAAGGTAGAGGAAATGATTGACAGCTTCCAGGACACCATGCGCGACCTGAAGTCGCTGTTCAACAACGCTCCCGACCTGGCTGGTGCCATCCGCAAGTACATCGAAGAGAATGCCGGACTGAAGAAGCAGATCGAAGAGTACATGAAGGAGAAAGAAGCCCAGCTGAAGGAACGTCTGCTGCAAGGCATGAAGGAAGTGAACGGCGTGAAAGTCATCAAGTTCTGCGCCACCATGACGCCGCCCGAAACAGTGAAGAACATCGCCTTCCAGCTGCGCGGCGAAGTGACAGAGAACCTGTTCTTCGTGGCCGGAACCGTCTTTGAAGGCCGACCCACGCTGACCGTCATGCTGAGCGACAATCTGGTTGCCGGCGGACTGAAGGCCGGTGCATTAGTGAAAGAGGCCGCCAAGCTGATGCAAGGTGGCGGCGGCGGACAGCCCCACTTCGCCACTGCCGGCGGAAAGAACCCCGACGGCGTCAGTGCCGCAGTAGATAAAGTGCTGGAACTGGCAGGCATCTGATTACAAGCATTCTGAAAAAATATTCCCGAAACAGGAAGTCGGCTATACAGGGCCGTACTTCCTGTTTTTTTGTATCTATTGATACAAGAACATCATGTATACCTGGCACACCGAGAACAGACAAGCAAGCCAGAAGAGCATTTAACAAAGTGTATAGCTAAGCTGGAACAGTTCCCGACAACTGTCTATCGTGGCAGTCTACAAAGCTCAAAAGCGTCCAATTATATCGGGAGACAAATGACGGATGCAGGCGTCGTAACGACTGCAAGCAGGCTGCACTGTCGCTGCAAACTGGTTGCAGTGTTACTGCAAGCTGGTTGCAGACGTACTGCAAGCCCGTTGCAGCGGCACTGCAAAGGCGTTTGCAGCAGCACTGCACACTTGTTTGCAGTAACGCTGCAACAAGTATGCAGTACTTTGCAGTCAGGTTATGGCCGAAAGGAAGACTTGTGATTCCCTCGGCCAACCCTACTTATTCCACTTGTTCTTCGGGATAGTTTACCAGATAAAGCGTGCCTGTGGCACGGGTAAAGGCAGTGTATAGCCAGCGGAAATAATCGGGCGTCAGATACTCGTCCGACAGGTAACCCTGATCCAGAAATACGTTTTTCCACTGTCCGCCCTGCGCCTTGTGGCAGGTGACGGCGTAGGCATACTTCACCTGCAAGGCATTGTAGTAAGGATCGGCCTTCATCTTCTTCATGCGGTCGCGCTTCAGCGGGATGTCGGCATAGTCTTCGAGCACGGTGTAGAACAGGCGGTCGTTGTCGGCCTTCGGCAGAGCCGGAGCATCGCTGTGCAAGGTGTCGAGCAGCAGGTTCACTTCGAGCTCGAAATCGTCGTAATCGGGAAAGGCCAGCGTAACGTCTGCAAAACGGAATCCGTACATCTCGCGTGTACGACGCACACGCCGCACTACGGCCGTCTCGCCGTTGGCAATGAAATCCATCGTCTTGTTCTTCTCCGTCCAATAATAGTTGTTCTTGGCCACCATCAGCCAGTCGCCCGACTCCAGTTCCTCCTCACGCCACAGAATCTGTGCACGTATGCCCTTATTATAAAGGTTGGCACGCTTGTTGCTGCGGCACACGACGATGGTCTCGTCCATTCCGTCTCGACCGTAGCAAGTCTCCAGCGCTTCTATCAGTTCGCTTCCAGGCAGCACCCGGATGTCGGGAAAACCACTCACACGGATTTTGGGCAGACTGAAGCAATCGTCCTCTGCAATCAGCTGACGCAGGCGGGTAGCATTCCACAAGATACCCGACTGCTGCTCCTGCCTGACCACCTGCGTCAGGTCCGTCTCCATCACCTCCAGCCCGTACCCCCGCAACGCATCGGCACAGAGCGCCGGACTCTGCTCCTCGCCCACCGGCGGAAGCTGTGCCGTGTCGCCCAACAGCAGCAGGCGGCATCCCATGCCCGAATAGACAAACTGTACCAAGTCGTCGAGCAAACGGCCCGTACCGAAAGCCGACCCCGACAGTCCGTCGTTTGCTATCATCGAAGCTTCGTCCACTATATATAAAGTATGCGTCGTCAGGTTGTCGTTCAGCGCAAAGTTGCTCATCTCGTTCGAAAAAGCCTGCTGCCTGTATATCTTCTTATGAATGGTAAAGGCCGCGTGACCGGCATAGCCGGCAAAGACTTTAGCCGCCCGCCCGGTCGGAGCCATCAGCACCGACTTCTGCTGCAGCTTGTCGAGGGTACGCACCAGTGCTCCCACCAGCGAAGTCTTTCCGGTTCCCGCGTATCCCCGCAACAGGAAAACCACATCGGACGAGGCCGAACAAAGGAATTCCGACAAATATTTTATTGCATTTTCCTGCTCCGAAGTTGGTTGATAAGGAAAATTTTCCTTAATTTGCCTTTCTAAATAGTTATTTATCATTTTTGTAACAGAAAAAAGTAAGAGGAACAGTCATTTTTAAATTTATTTCTTTTATTTTTGCGGTGCGAATATAACAACTAAAAAACATATTTATCATGAAAACAGTATTTAATATCGTTTTAGGCTTGTGCATTATAGCGTTGGTTTACATCTGCTACGCCAGCATCATGGGGCCTATCGATTTTGAGAATGCCAAGAAACAGAGAGATGCAGCGGTCATTGCCCGTCTGATTGACATCCGCAAGGCTCAAAGTGAGTATCGTAACTTGAACAACCAGCAGTACACGGCCAGCTTCGATACGCTGATTGACTTCGTCAAGAACCAGAAGCTCCCCTTCATCTACAAGCAAGGCGAGTTAACCGACAAGCAGTTGGAAGACGGTTTGACTGAAAAGAAAGCCATCAACATCATCGAAAAAGCAAAGAAAAGCGGTAACTATGCTGAAGTAAAGAAATGGGGTTTGGAAAACTTCAAGCGTGATACTTTGTGGGTAGCCGTATTGGATACTATCTTCCCGAAAGGCTTCAATGCCGATTCTCTGAGATACATTCCTTACGGAAACGGTGCACAGTTCGAAATGGCTATCAAGAACGATACAGCCAAGTCTGGTGCTCCTTTCTGCCTGCTCGAAGTTAAGGCTCCGTACGACATTTATCTGAACGGTCTGGACAAGCAAGAAATTGCTAACCTGAAAGACGTACAGACTAAGCTGAACAAGTACTGCGGTCTGATGATCGGTAGCTTGGAAACAGCTAACAACAATGCCGGTAACTGGGAATAATACGTTGAGTTTAAATGATAGAAAACACTGATTTCAACAAATCGGAACAGTATACATTATCCATCCGTCTTAGTACGGATGGATTTTCTTTTTCTGTATTCAACCCTCTGGGAGAAGGGGAATACTCCTTCTACGACCGGCAGGTAGACGAGTCGCTCTCGCTAACCGCCAACCTGAAACAAACCTTCCGCGAGGTAGAATGGCTGAACCGCCCCTACAGGCGAGTCAATGCACTGATAGCCAACAAACGTTTCACCTTCGTGCCACTCGAATTCTTCGAAGACGAACAAGCCGAAACCGTATTCTTCCACAATCTGACGAAAAAAGACAACGAGCTGGTGCAATACGACATCCTGCACAACAATAACATCGTCGTGCTGTACGGTGTCGACAAAACCAGTTTCACCTTCCTGCGCGAACAGTATGCCGACATCAAGTTTCACGCACAGTCCAGCCCGCTTATCGAGTACTATGCCGCCAAGAGTCGGTTGGGTAACAACCGGAAGATGTACGTTTACCTGCAAACCGGCAGCTTGAACGTATATGCATACGAACGCGGACGCCTGCTACTGGCCAACTCTTTCGACTGCAAAGTCAATGCCGACCGTATCTATTACCTTCTTTACATCTGGAAAGAACTTGGTCTGGACCAGGAACGCGACGAGTTGCACCTGAGCGGTAACCTGAACGAAAAGAAAGACCTACTGGCCGAACTGCGAAAATTCATCAGCCGGGTATTCGTCATGAATCCGGCCAACAACTTAGACCTGCAAACCATCAACTTATGCGAGTAATCAGCGGAATATACAAAAGAAGACGCTTCGACGTGCCACGCACGTTCAAGGCACGTCCTACTACGGACTTTGCCAAAGAAAACCTGTTTAACGTCCTGTCCAACTACATCGACTTTGAAGAAGGCGGCATACGTGCCCTCGACCTCTTTGCAGGCACAGGAAGCATCAGTATCGAACTGCTGTCCAGAGGATGCGACCAGGTAGTCAGCGTCGAGAAAGACCGCGACCACTACGCTTTCATCTGCAAAATCATGCAAGAAGTCAAGACCGACCGCTGTTTCCCCGTTCGTGGCGACGTATTCAAGTACATTCAGGGAAGCCGTGAACAGTTCGACTTCATCTTTGCCGACCCTCCCTACGAACTGCCCGGTCTGGAGACTCTCCCCGACCTCATCTTCGAAAACAACCTGCTGAAAGAAGACTGCCTGTTCGTGCTTGAACACGGCAAGAAAAACAACTTCGAAACACATCCACACTTTGTGGAAAGAAGAGTATACGGCAGCGTCAACTTCAGCTTCTTCCGTTAAACGTTTCCGGTTATAGCACCGGCGAGAAGAGACGGACTACACTTTCGGCTGCCTTCCGGTGCCACGGACGCTTTACCCAGTTCTTCAGGAATACCTGTACACAGTCACGCTGGTCTTGCAGAAAAATCTCACGCATCTGCAACGCCGTCTCTACGTCGTAGACAAATGCATTTACCTCAAAATTGTGCTCAAAGCTGCGGAAATCGATATTGGTAGACCCTACTGTCGACAGTTCATCATCCGAAACCATCAGCTTGGAGTGAAGAAAACCTTTCTTGTAGAAATAGACTTTCACACCCGCCTGCAACACATCAGCCAGATAAGAGCACGAAGCCAGATGCGTCAGGCGGCTGTCGGCACGCATCGGAATCATCAACCGTACATCTACCCCGGCAAGGGCAGCCGTACGCATAGCCACCAATACCGACTCGGTAGGCAGGAAATAAGGCGTCTGCATGTAGAAATACTTACGTGCTCCCATCAAAGCCATGCAAAGCCCCTGCATGATTTCCCGCCAAGGGCCCACAGGTTCACTCGTCACAATCTGTGCTAAAGCCGATCCCACACAATCTATCTTAGGGAAATAACGCGCCGAAGTTATCAGTGTACGGTCTACAAAGTACCAGTCGAGCAGGAAAGCCGTCTGTAAACCGTGTACAACCTTCCCCTCCAGCAACAGGTGTGTATCGCGCCAAATGCCCCACGCAACACCGCGCATATAGCGCTCGGCCAGATTCATGCCACCTACAAAACCTACGCGCCCGTCGATGACAACAATCTTGCGGTGATTACGATAGTTCACCTTGCTGGTGAACAACGGGAAACGGACTTTCAGGAAACTACGTACCTCAATGCCCGCCTCACGCATCTGATCGAAAAAACGGTTGGGAACATGCCAACAGCCTACGTCGTCGTAAAGCACCCTTACTTCGACGCCCGAACGCGCCTTGTCTATCAACACATCACGCACCAGCCGGCCGATGGCATCATCCTCGAAGATATAGAATTCCATGTGAATATGTTGCGTAGCCTTCTGCAACTCGCGCAATAAAGCCTGCAGCATAGAAAGCCCCTCGGTGTACACCAACACCCGATTGCCGTCGAAAGGAAACGCCTGATTGGCATTACGAAACAGCGAAATCAGCCTGCTGTAGTGCAACGGAAGACGGCATGAACCTTGCGCCATGTATTCAGCCATCGATTTCTTCATCAGGCGACTATACAGTTTCTTCCCGATAATACGTTCACGCCGCTGGCTGCGCCCGAAAAAGAAATAGAATACAAGTCCCACCACGGGCAAAAACATCAGAATCAGTATCCACGCAATAGTCTTTACCGGATTACGATTGTCGAGCACTATAACGATAATCGTACCGATAATTGCGCCAAAATAAACAATGTCGAATGCTACCGTGGCTATCTGTCCTGCTATAAGGTTCCAATCAATCATGCAAACAAATATAAAGCTTTTTTCAGAATACTCTTCTTCTTCCAGCAGAAAAAGTATTGAAAAAGGACAGCTTCTGCATATTACCGGCAAACGTACTACATAAAAGACACAAGCCCGAGGTGGAAAGCATTCCGCCTCAGGCTTGCATAATAAAACTTATACCTGTTATATTCTAAAAACATTAGAAACGGGGGCGACCACCGCCAAATCCACCTGGGCCATGACCACGTCCAGGACCAAATCCCATACCGGGACCTCTATCACGATGAGCATTTTTACCTCCAAAGATATTCAGACGATAAATGAAGTGAAGCATGCAATAGCTGTTGACACCATTATAGGTATATACCGAACGTCCACTCGCTGTCAGCGAACGGCTGATATTGCTCTGCTGCTTCAAGATGTCGTACATTTCGAAACTGATAGTAGCGGCACCTTTCAGGAAAGTCTGCGAAAGCTGGGCATTCCAGATAAGCTCGTCACGGTTCATGCTACTGTCAAGATAGCCACGACGGCTTTGGTTAGCTATGTTGGTAGAAAGGGTCATATTCCAAGGTGCAGTCATGGTCGTAGTAGCACCATACGAGAAGTTGTAAGGCTCCTGATTGTTAGTAGGAGTCAACTTGTCCTTTTCGATTGAATAAGCAAAAGAGCCGTTCAAGCCGAATTCAAACCAGTCGTTACGATAAGTACCGGTCAGACGCTCTTGCAAACTCAGGTTAGTAGTTGTATTTTTCTGAGAAACTTCACCTACCGAAAGATAACCTACATTATTATTATAAGACACATTACTAAACGAACCGATATTGAACTTCTTATTCTTCAACGCCGAATTGATACCGAACATACCCATTGCACTCCAGTTGCCATTAATATTTTCAGGCTTGGTTACCCAACCACCGGTCTGTTCATTGTAAGTTCTCATACTGCTGATGCTGTTTTGCGTCATCTGGAAGTTAGCATGAGTAAAAATACCTCGCTGACGATCGGGATCATAAGTATTGTAGAACATACGGAAGTTATGATTGAATGAAGGCTTCAAACCCGGATTACCTTTAGTAATATTCAACGGATTAGAGTCATCGGTTATATCCAACAGGTTCTCCATACCAGGCTGCGAACTACGTCCGCGGTAAGTGATACGCAACTGGCTTACCTTCGAGAAGCGATAACGGAAGTCGATGCTCGGAGCTACATTGAACACACTACGCGTCGTATCGGTCACATACGAACCTTTTTCATAGGACAACGAAGTGTTTTGTGGCTCGAAATCGGCACCAACACTCAGACGATACTTTTCACGATTGAAGAGCAAACTGGGACTGAATCGATGAGTATAAGTTTCATATTCAGCATACTTACTTTGCTCAGCATCATAACCGTCTTCATAATCACTGGGCAACATATCGCCCATGTTCCAATCGTTACCCAAATTGAAAGTCTTCTTATCACTCTTACTGTTGCTGTAGCTGAAACGATAGCGGAACTGCAGGAAAGTAGCCTTCCAAAGCGGCTCGCTGTAAGTCAGTTCCAGGCTGTAGTTATAACCATCGGTAGGAGCAGTCATATAGCGACGAATGATATCCTCGGGCTTGACAGTGCCGTCTTCTCCGGCCTGGAAGTAACGAGTGTTCGAAGCACTGTACTGGTCGTTTTCCGAGTCATTGTAACCAGCCGTTCCACGGAAAGTAATATTACGTCCGTTCGAACTGAGCCGACGGTTGATTTGCAAAGTGGCATTGGCCGACAGCGAATTACCATCGCTGCTGGAAAGGTTGTTCGATGTATTGACACGAATGTCTTGCAACGGATCATTTATTTCACCATCAAAAGTTTCACTCGACAAATCGAGTTTTGCCAGTTGAGTAATATCCAGATAGTCGTTCGGACGTTCAACGATCGCATAAGGATCGCTGTTAAAAGTTCCGGACATAGAATTCGAAGCACTCCAAGTCTTACCATAACTAAGGTTAGGACGGAAAATAATGTTTGTTAGTGTGTCAGGCTTCCATTCCAGACGAAAATCTGCATTGATATTCTGATTACTACTCTTATTGAGCGAACGTGAATTGTTGAACGACGAACTTGCCCCACTTGAAAGGAAGTTCTCGGTATATCCGTCGCTGTAAGCGGCATTACCTCTATAGTTGTAACGTACACTACCTCCCAATTCCAATTTCTCAGTTTCAGTAGCGAAAGTCAGACCGATATTTTTAGAAGCTGTTAAACCGTTGTTCCTACGCCAGCGGGGACCGCCTCCACCGCCCGAGAAACCCTGATCGTTCACGTTATTGGCGCCGGCAATGAAGGTCACCTGCGTATTATCGTTAAAGTAGTTCATCATGGCACGTCCCATATAACGGTCTTCCGTACCACCCGACAGGTCTACGTTTCCAAAAATACCTTTGTTCATACCCTTCTTCACTGTAAGGTCGAGCACAGTTTCTTCTTCACCGTCATCAATACCGGTTACCCGCGCCAAGTCGGACTGCTTATCGTATGTCTTCAACTTCTCGATCATGTCTACCGGAAGGTTCTTCAAACCAGTTTTCACGTCACCGCCAAAGAACTCTTTTCCGTTCACCATAATCTTCTTCACATCTTTTCCGTTGATTTTCACATTTCCATCTTCGTCAATCTCAGCACCTGGCAACTTTTTAACCAATTCTTCAAGCATGGCTCCTTCGGGCGTACGATAGGCCGACGAGTTGAATGCAACGGTATCCTCAACTACCTGCACTTGGGGAGCTTCAGCCACGACTACAGCTTCGGACAACATCACGGCATCCGACTCTAGCGTTACTGTACCGATGTTTTTCTCGGGAACGGCGGCTGTAAGAATCATGGGAATGAACTTACTCTTATAGCCGATGTAAGAAATACGCAGGGTGTACTTGCCCGGTTTCACCTTGGGCAGTTTAAAGTATCCCTGATTGGAACTTGCGACACCAGCCGCCTGCGCACTGTCGGGCAGAGAAAGTAACTGCACAGTAGCCTGCATAGCCGGTTGCTTGGTATCGTCTTCCATCACACGGCCCGACACGGTAATGCTTCTTGTTTGCGAAAATGCGGTCACAGCTGTTGTCAGCAACAGCACCGCACCAATGATAATTCTTTTCATGTGTCTATTCTTCTTCTAAATGTAAACAATGTCTTTTTTTACACTGCTTCATTTGACAGAATAATAGGCAAAAGGTTTAATGCGTGACACGCTGATTTTCGATTTTATCGACTATTCCGCTTAAATAATCTATCAACTGCCGTTTTTTTTATACCAAATTCCAGGCAAAGCACATTCAGTATCAAAAAGATCAGAAAAGAGGAAGTATCGACCGAAGCAATGTCGCCTTTGGCCACACGGTAGAGCATGCCGCCAAAGATGAAGAGCACAGTCAGAAACATGGCATTGCGTGTAGCCTGGTTGCGCACACGAACAGTTTCTTCTGTTTCGTTCTTTGTCAGGGCGAAGATGATCATCAGACAGCCCATCATCATCAGCAGTTTGGCACACTCCTTGTAAAAGAGCAGGTTAGCATCGGTCACGCGCCCCATCATCAGCATCAGGAAAGGCAGAAACAAGGCAAGGGCAATCACAAAGTAGCCCAACGGGCGACAGAACACGGGCAGCAAAGCTTTCATAGCGTATTTTTGTTTTTAAGTAAGTATAATAGAGTTTTCCGTGGACAAACTTACGCATTTTCTTCGTATTCCGCTCAAAAAATGTCGGGGAAAACCGCTTTTCCCTCTGCAAACCGATGCTTTGTCCACTCAAAAAAGTATCTTTGCCACCTGATATTAGCAATCAACCATTACAAATCAACGTATGAACAAACAAGAAGTTATCCTCTGCGAAGAACTGAACGGCGCACTGACTGGCGCCATCGAAAAATGTCCGCACGACCGACTTTTCATCCTGACCGATGAACATACCCACCGCTTGTGCCTGCCGCTGCTGGCCGACATTAAAGCCCTGAAGGAAGCCACCGAAATCACAATTGGCGCCGAAGACGTGCACAAAACACTGGAAACGCTGGCCTCGGTGTGGCAAGCTCTGAGCCAACAAGGTGCTACCCGCCACTCGCTCCTCATCAATCTGGGCGGAGGCATGGTGACTGACCTCGGCGGTTTTGCTGCTGCCACCTTCAAACGCGGCATCGCCTACATCAACATTCCTACCACACTGCTGGCGATGGTCGATGCCTCGGTAGGCGGAAAAACGGGGATCAACTTCAACGGACTGAAGAACGAAATCGGAGCCTTCGCACCCGCAGCCAGTGTGCTGCTCGAAACAGAGTTTCTACGAAGCCTCGACGCCCACAACTTCTTCTCCGGCTATGCCGAAATGCTGAAGCACGGCCTCATCAGTACCCCGCAACATCTTGACGAATTGTTGGCTTTCGACACCGAATGCCCCGACTACCGCCTGCTGAAGGAGATGGTAGGCCACTCCGTGCAGGTCAAAGAAGACATCGTAGCCCAAGACCCGCAGGAGCATGGCATCCGCAAAGCCCTCAACCTGGGCCACACCATCGGACACGCTTTCGAAAGCCTGGCCCTGGCCGAGAACCGCCCCGTGCTGCACGGTTACGCCGTGGCGTGGGGACTGGTGTGCGAACTTTACCTGTCTCACCTCAAGACCGGCTTCCCCAAGGAACGCATGCGCCAGGTAGTTCAGTTTGTCCGCCAGAACTACGGTGCCTTCTCCTTCATCTGCAAGCAGTACGACCGCCTCTACTTCACCTGCAAGCAGTACGACCGCCTCTACGAGTTGATGCTGCACGACAAGAAGAACACCGCAGGCATCATCAACTTCACCCTGCTGAAAGACGTGGGCGACATCTGCCTGAACCAGACTGCTGACAAGGACACCATCTTCGAAACGCTCGACTTCTACCGGGAGTGCATGGGGCTCTGACCCCTTCCATACCCTCTCAGAAGCATGC
>NZ_FR883008.1:0-2677 GCF_000435115.1 Bacteroides sp. CAG:633
AAAAGAAGGTGTGCTTTTTGACACACCTTCTTTTCTGTTATCTTTTTAAATAATCGGATGTTTTTTTATTCTACGTAGAGTACCAGTCCTTTCAGGTATTCACCTTCAGGATGATAGATGTTGACCGGGTGGTCGGCAGGCTGGGTGAGCTGGTGCAAGATGCGTACGCTGCGTCCCGACATGGCGGCTGCGGTGAATACGGCCGTACGGAAGTTCTCCTTGCTGACTGCCTGCGAGCACGAGAAAGTGAACAGGATGCCGCCCGGCTTGATTTTCTCGAATGCTTTCACGTTCAGCTTCCGGTAGCCCTGAAGTGCGTTGCGCAAGGCGTCGCGGTGCTTGGCGAAAGCGGGTGGATCGAGGATAATGAGGTCGTACTGGTCGCCCATGCGGTCGAGGTACTTAAAGGCGTCTTCGGCATAGGCGGCGTGACGGGTGTCGCCAGGGAAGTTCAGCTCCATGTTCTTGTTGGTCAGGTCGATGGCTTTGGCCGAACTGTCTACCGAGTGTACCAGCTTGGCTCCTCCACGCATGGCGTAGACTGAGAATCCGCCGGTGTAGCAGAACATGTTCAGTACGTTGCGGCCCTTTGCATAGCGTTCCAGCAGGGCACGGTTTTCGCGTTGGTCGACGAAGAAACCAGTCTTTTGTCCTTTCAGCCAGTCGATATGGAACTTCAGACCGTATTCGGTAGCGATGTTGTCCGTGCTGCCTCCGCGCAGAAATCCGTTTTCAGGGAAGAGGTCGGCTTTGAAGGGCAGTGTCGTTTCCGATTTGTAATAGATGTTGTCGATCTGGTTGCCCATCATTTCGGCCAGTGCTTCGGCTATGGTCATGCGTTCCAGGTGCATTCCTGCAGAGTGGGCCTGCATGACGGCGGTCCGTGCATAAATGTCTATCACCAGTCCGGGCAGGTTGTCGCCTTCGCCATGTACCAGGCGGTAGGTGTTGTTGTCGGGTGCTTCGGCAATGCCGATACTGCGGCGCATGTTGTAGGCTATCTGCAATTTCCGTTTCCAGAAATCGGTGTCGATCGTTTCGTCCTGATTGAATGTCAGTACCCGTACGGCGATGCTGCCTATTTGCCAATGGCCTTTGGCTATGAATTCGTTCTTCGAAGTGTAGATCTCTACTACTTCGCCTTCTATCGGCTCTCCGTCAATGCGGGCGATGGCGCCGGAGAATACCCAAGGGTGAAAACGTTTCAGGGATTCTTCCTTGCCGGGTTTCAGATATACTTTATACATGGATTTATTTTAATTAGTTCGGTTTTCGGGTTCTGTGCTGTCGGCTGGCGGGGTGTCGGGGGCTATTTCGAAGTCGCCCGTCCGTTTCAGTTCCTGCAGCTTGTTGTAGATGTTGAGGCATGCCCAGGCGTCGGTTGCCGCGTATTGTTGCTGGGGAAGCGTCAGTACGTCGGCTTCCCAGTTGGACAGGCGCTGGCTTTTGGATATCTTTTCTCCGAACAGGATGCCGTAAATCTTCTGCAGGCTTTTCTCCTGAATGCCGAAGGGGCGTACAAACTCTTGCAGTTCGATGCAGGAATGCTGTTCGAAGGGGGCACGCTTGTGCAGCATCATGAAGTCGTCTTTCAGTGAGAGGCCTACTTTAATGATGTTGGGATTTTCCAGCAGCAGAATGACGGGCAGTGTGAGGCCTGTCAGGTTCAGCCGGAAAAGGAAGCAGTGCTCGTCCGAGGCGATTTGCAGCAGTGCCACTTTGTAGACGTGGCCTTTGGTGAACGAGGGGCGTGTTTCGCTGTCGATGCCCAGCAGCGGGCAGGTCTTCAGGTAGGCTACGGCTCGTTCGGCTTCTTGTG
Organism: Bacteroides sp. CAG:633; assembly: GCF_000435115.1. Taxonomy (NCBI): domain Bacteria; kingdom Pseudomonadati; phylum Bacteroidota; class Bacteroidia; order Bacteroidales; family Bacteroidaceae; genus Bacteroides; species Bacteroides sp. CAG:633. The sequence goes on from NZ_FR883008.1 coordinate 1,820, forward strand.
GAGTTTGTACAACGTGTATCTGGCCGGGGAAGAGGGCTTTGGGCATGTCCTGTAGCTCCTCTTTATTGATCGTTCTTTTGATTACCATAATTACAGCTTGCAGTTAAAGGGTGTGTTCGGTGTTGTAGTCGAGGTCGTCAGTCTCGTCCGACGGATTTTCGTCTTCACTGTCTGCTTGCGCATACTTCACGTCGTGCAGTGCGCGCAGGGTGTTCACCAGCTTTTGTCCCCAATAGAGGGCAAAGTTCTCCTGACAGATGGCCAGGGCGTCGTTCATGGTTTCGTTCAGTCCCAGCTGGAAGACGAAGATGAAGTCCTTGATGTCCTGATAGATGTCGGCCAGGTCTTCGGAGATATATTTGGTGATGGGTTGGTCGCTGTACTTCATGTCCGACACGAATACGTCCAGGTAGTCGTCCTTTTCGCCCAGTATGCCGGCCAGGTTCATGCGTACTATTTCGTATGTCTCTTCCGTGACAAAGTTCTCCGGCATGTCTTCGCCCATCATTTCGCATTTGGGCATCATGGAGGCTTTGAGGTAGAGCAATGGCAGTATTTTTAAGGATGTATCGACGAATGTGGCGCGTTTCATGCCCTCGGCCTGCTCCAGAAATTTACAAAATTCGGCAGCCACGGTTACAAATTCCACTACATTGCGGTCGAATATCACTTGACTTTCTTTTTTCATATCTTTTTAGATTCGAAGCATTAGTCTGCTTATGTTTGGTTTGCAAAGATAGGAAAAAGGTTTGTTTCTTCCTAGAAAAAGTGTGTGATATACTCCTTTGCAAAGGATGTACGGATCATGTGACGGTGTGCGTGGCTGCCGGTAGGATGGCGGGGCAGGTCAGCTGCCCC
>NZ_FR883008.1:2691-14343 GCF_000435115.1 Bacteroides sp. CAG:633
GCAGGTCAGCTGCCCCGGTAAGTGGAATATCCGTAGGGCGAAAGGGTGATGGGGACGTGATAGTGGTTGTTGTCCCTGATTTCGAATACCACTTCGATGAAGGGGTAGAACGTAGATTGCTTCTGTGCCTCGAAGTAGGGGGCCACGTGATAGGTCAGCTTGTAGATGCCTGCGTGGTCGTTTCCGTCTCTTTCCAGGAAGTCTTTCACCCGGCCGTCTTTGTCGGTCAGTTTTTCGTCTACTACGGTCCATTGGGCATCTTTGTCTTGCTTCGACAGGGTGATTCTGACTCCGGGAGCAGGCTGTCCCTGGTTGATGTCGAGGATGTGGCTCGATAGCTGATACTCTTTTGTCTGGCCGAAGGCTGTCAGGATGCTGACGAGCACGGCGGTTGCAAATAAATAGATACGTTTTTTCATGGTCGGTTGGTTTAAATGAAATGAATAATGGTTTGGGTGACAAAGATAATATAAATTGTAATCATTACAAATATGGTTCTTTTTTAGAGTTTCTTTTTCCGTTTTATTAAGGCTTTTACTGATATTTTTCGATGGGCCGACTGTAGGTTTCGGCATCTGTCGGATGGGTGGAGTGTGTGTCTGTTCCGTTAAGAATATTCTTAGGGCGATAGACTGCTCTATGAGCTCGTTTAACCAATTGATTTAGAGTGTATTTTAGGGTCGTAATCAACCTATACGACTTAGACACCCTAAGTATACGACCGAGGGTACCTAAGTATACGACTGAGGGGGCCTAAGTATACGACTGTGATAGCCTCTCTGCATTGGCGGGGGTGGGATGTAAAGGAAAATTGCCTGTCGGCCTTGTTCGGGAATCTACGGGCTGTCTGGGCTTGAGTGGTGTGCCTGCCAAACTGCTGGCCGCTTTACATGCAGAGTTCAGTCCGCCGCCGATGCTAGGCAGCGAGAAAAACTATTCTTTAGTTCCCGAATTTATAGTTTATTTATTACTTTTGCACCGAACTTAAAGGGCTGTTTGGGTGCAGATCTTCTCCGTACGGAGCTAGGGAAGTGCCGGTATCGGCTGCTCCTTTTGCAAGGGGGAGCAACGGGCGGTTTGCGGCAAACCCGGGCAGGCTTTCTATACATTATTATAATAGGGAGATTTAATTCATGGCAAAAAAAGGTACAACTAAAGATACGGAGCAGAAACCGACACTGTATCAGAAAATCGTTTCTGCATTCCGAAGTGAGACTATCCGCTTTGTTATAGGACTGGTACTGGTGATTTTTTCTGTCTACTTGTTGCTGGCTTTTTCTTCGTTCTTCTTTACAGGGGCAGCCGACCAGAGCATCATCGACAGCGGCAATGCGCAGGAGCTGGCTTCGGTGAACAATGGAGTGAAGAATTATGCCGGATCGCGTGGGGCGCAGCTGGCCAGCTACTTGATAAACGACTGCTTCGGAGTGTCGTCCTTCTTTATTTTGGTATTTCTGGCCGTGGCCGGACTGAAGCTGATGAAGGTGCGCGTAGTGCGGCTGTGGAAGTGGTTCATCGGCTGTGCGCTGCTGCTGGTGTGGTTCTCCGTCTTTTTCGGGTTTGTATTTATGGACCAGTACAAGGACTCCTTCCTCTATCTGGGCGGTATGCACGGCTATAATGTCAGTAACTGGCTCGTGTCCCAGGTGGGAGTGCCGGGCGTGTGGATGATTCTGCTGTTCACAGCCATCTGTTTCCTTATCTATCTTAGCGCGCGTACCATTATCTGGTTGCGTGGGCTGTTCTCGCTGAATTTTCTGAAGAAAAAGCAGGCAAAGGCAAGCGCCGAAGGCGAGGTGCCCGAAGAGTTTACCGACTCGTGGACCGTCAAGGGCAAGCGTAAGGCTGTGAAGGAAGCCCCTGCATCCGTGCCCGAGGAAGCTGAAGCGGCAGAAAACCACGTGGCAGAAGCGGCAGAAGATGCTCCGCGCCACGAGGAAGAACATGCTACCGAGGAATCAGAAGACAATCAGATAACATTGGACTTAGGCGGTAGTCATCCGGAGGAAAGACGTCAGAAGCGGGGCGACGATGAAGTGACAATGACTATCGAAACGCCCGAACCCGAACCGGCCGAACCCCAGCACAAGGCCGAAACTGCCAAGGAACCGGGCTTCGAAGTAGAGGCTGGAGAGGACGAAGAGGAATACCACGGTCCGGAGCTGGAGCCTTACAATCCGCGCCTTGACCTGGAGAATTATCATTTCCCGACAATCGATCTGATGAAGCACTACGACGACAATGGGCCTACCATCGACATGGACGAGCAGAATGCCAATAAGGACAAGATTGTGAACACGCTGCGCAGCTTTGGCATCGAAATCAGTACCATAAAGGCGACCGTCGGACCTACCGTAACCCTATACGAGATTACGCCCGAACAAGGGGTGCGTATCTCCAAAATCCGTGGTCTGGAAGATGATATTGCCTTAAGCCTTTCGGCCTTGGGTATCCGTATTATAGCCCCCATCCCCGGTAAGGGAACAATCGGTATCGAGGTGCCGAACTCCAATCCGAAGATCGTGTCGGGGCAGAGCATCATAGGCAGCAAGAAGTTCCAGGAATCGACCTACGAACTGCCTATCGCGTTGGGTAAGACCATTACGAACGAGGTCTTTATGGTAGACTTGGCCAAGATGCCGCACGTACTGGTAGCCGGTGCCACCGGTCAGGGTAAGTCGGTAGGTCTGAATGCCATTATCACCTCCCTGCTTTACAAAAAGCATCCGGCCGAATTGAAGTTTGTGTTGGTCGACCCGAAGAAAGTAGAGTTCAGCATTTATTCCGTCATCGAGCACCATTTCCTTGCCAAACTGCCCGACGGAGAAGATGCCATCATCACCGATGTGACAAAGGTGGTACAGACCCTCAACTCGCTTTGTGTCGAGATGGATACACGCTACGACCTGCTGAAGGCAGCACACGTGCGCAACATCAAGGAGTACAATGAGAAGTTCATCAACCGTCGTCTGAACCCTGAGAAAGGACACAAATATATGCCTTATATCGTGGTTGTGATCGATGAGTTCGGTGACCTGATTATGACGGCGGGCAAGGATGTCGAGCTTCCGATAGCCCGTATCGCCCAGCTGGCGCGTGCGGTCGGTATCCACATGATTATCGCTACCCAGCGTCCTACAACCAACATCATTACAGGTACCATTAAAGCCAACTTCCCGGCACGTATTGCTTTCAGGGTGTCGGCTATGGTCGACTCACGAACCATTCTCGACCGTCCGGGTGCCAATCAGCTCATTGGTCGGGGCGATATGCTGTTCTTGCAGGGAGCCGATCCGGTGCGTGTGCAGTGCGCCTTTATCGATACGCCCGAGGTGGCAGAGATTACCAAATTCATTGCCCGTCAGCAGGGTTACCCGACCGCCTTCTATCTGCCCGAATATGTGGACGAGAATGCCGGTGGCGATTTGGGCGATGTGGATATGGGACGCTTGGATCCGCTGTTCGAAGATGCAGCCCGTTTGATAGTTGTTCACCAGCAGGGCTCTACCTCGCTGATTCAGCGTAAGTTCTCCATTGGTTACAACCGTGCAGGACGCATTATGGACCAGCTGGAGAAAGCGGGTATTGTGGGGCCGGCCCAAGGCAGCAAGCCCCGTGAGGTATGCTGCATGGACGAAACCGATCTGGAAATGCGGTTGAACAATCTGCAATAATCGCTTGTTTTCTTTTCTTTAGTTCTTTTATTGGATATGAGTTTGAACAGAATGCGAATCAATATCTTCCTGCTTGTCGTCCACATGCTGTTGCTGACGTCCCTGCCGGCATACTCCCAGCAGACGCCGACAGAGGCAGAGACAGTCATGAACCGAACAGCCGAGGCTTTCCGCCAGGCAGGGGGGATCAAAGCAACGTTTACGGTGCGTGCCCGCGAGGGAGTATCAGAAGGTATCATTTACCTGAAGGGAGAGAAGTTTGTCCTCGAAAGCGCAGGAGTGAAAACCTGGTTCGACGGTCGTACGCAGTGGAGCTATGTGGCTTCGAACGACGAGGTGAACATCACGGAACCTACTGCGGAAGAGCTTCAGTCGTTGAATCCTTATGCCTGGCTGTACATGTACAAACAAGGCTATAAACTGAAGATGGGCAAGAATAACGCAGCAGGAAAATCGGCCTATGAAGTGGTGATGAACGCTGCTGATCCGCATCAGGACTTGCAGTGCATCATCCTGTATGTGGCGAAAGACACCTACCGCCCTTTGAAGATAAGCATGGCGCAGCGCGGAGGGAAAAACGCGACACTGATTGTTGTGAATGACTTTCAGACGGGGCAGTCCTATCCGGACCGGTTCTTCACCTTCGACAAGAAAGCATATCCGTCGGCCGAGGAGATTGACCTGCGCTGATGTATGTAACAGAGTGAGATTATGAAACGTTTTTATCGTAAATAAAAATACAATATGGAAACAGAAAAAGTAAGATGCCTGATTATAGGCTCCGGTCCTGCCGGATATACAGCTGCTATTTATGCCGGTCGTGCTAACCTGTCGCCGGTGTTGTACGAAGGCTTGCAGCCGGGTGGACAATTGACCACCACTACCGATGTGGAGAACTTTCCCGGTTATCCGGAAGGAATCAGCGGTCCGCAGCTGATGGAAGACCTGCGCAAGCAAGCCGGCCGCTTCGGGGCAGACTTGCGCTACGGTGTAGCTACTTCGGCCGATTTAAGCCAACGGCCTTATAAAATAACAATCGACGAAGAAAAAGTGATTGAAGCCGAAACCCTGATTATCGCTACGGGTGCAGCTGCCAAATATCTGGGCCTGGAAGACGAGAAGAAATATGCGGGCATGGGTGTAAGTGCCTGTGCAACGTGCGACGGTTTCTTCTACCGCAAAAAGACGGTTGCCGTAGTAGGCGGTGGCGATACGGCTTGTGAGGAGGCTTCTTATCTGGCCAGTCTGGCATCGAAGGTCTATCTGATTGTCCGCAAGCCTTTCCTTCGTGCCTCTAAAATCATGCAGGAACGTGTGATGAATAATGAAAAAATAGAAGTACTCTTCGAGCACAATGCGGTAGGTCTGTACGGCGAAAATGGCGTAGAAGGTGTACACCTGGTAAAACGTATGGGACAACCCGACGAAGAACGTTACGACCGTGCCATTGACGGATTCTTCCTGGCTATCGGCCATGAACCCAATTCGAAGATTTTCAAGCCCTATTTGGATACTGATGAAGTTGGCTATATCCTGACCGAGCCGGGTACGCCGCGTACCAAGTTGCCGGGCGTGTTTGCTGCCGGCGATGTAGCCGATCCTCATTATCGTCAGGCTATTACCGCTGCTGCCAGTGGATGTAAGGCTGCCATTGAGGCTGAACGCTTCCTCCAGTTGGGAGAATAAAATACAGACCGGTTTATCTGCCAGAGTTTACTTCATGCGGATAAACCGGTCTGCTGATATGTTTCATAGAAAATACTAGTGTTTTTTCTATAGTTAGGAAAAAATATTTCTCTAACTGGAAAAAGATTTTTCTCCAACTGGGGAAAAATATTATCCGATTTTGCTGATCTTTTTCAGCTTCTCTTCATCGATGATTTTTATTTTCCGTCCGTCGATGGTGATAAGGCGTTCGGTTGCGAATTGCGACAACGTACGGATGGCGTTTGAGGTAGTCATGTTGGATAAGTTGGCTAAATCCTCACGCGAGAGATAGATACTTAAGGTGGAACCATCTTCTTCCAGTCCATAACTTTCTTTCAGGAAGAGCAGCGATTCTGCCAGTCGTCCACGAATGTGTTTCTGAGTCAGGTTTACTGTGCGTTCATCGGCAATACCCAAATCGATAGACAGCTGTTTGATGAAAAACATAGCCAGATTGTTGTTCTGTGTCACCAATGTCATGATGGCACTCATGGGTATCAGGCAGATGATGGACGGTTCGAAAGCAGTAGCAGCAGTAACGTAGTCTTCTTTGGCAAAGTAGGCGCGATAACCGAAATATTCAACAGGCTTGATCATGCGGATGATCTGGCTTCGTCCTCCTACGCCATCTTTATATATTTTGACTTTTCCGGTCAACAGGCACATTAGGTAGGCGGGGCTTTCTCCCTCACAATAAATCACTTCGTTCTTTTTGTAGTTCTGGAGTGTAAAGTGGTTTGAAAGGAACTCCCGTTGCTCCTCATTCAGAGGCGACCACATATCGGCTATTAGTTCCGGAATATTTATATCTGATAAGTTTATTTTCACCATACTGCTGCAAAGCTGTGTTCTACAGCACAAATGTAGGAAGAAAAAATTAAATATTACGCATTTGTTGGAAAAATGTGCAAGGTTTTTTGTAAAGATTCTATTGAATTGTAGAATTGTTATAGAAAAACAGGCTGGACATTCCTGCTTTTGTAGGGCAGGATATCCAGCCTGTATTGTAAAAAAATAGAATATCCGGTTTCTTATTTTGTGAATAAAAGTTCCCTATATTTGGGCAATGGCCATATCTCGTCGTCTATCTCCATTTCCAGACGGTCGATGTGGTCGCGAATGCTTTCCAGATACGGACGTACATTCTCTTCATAAGCGAAAGCTCTATCTTTGTAGTTATCCATGTGGTTGGCTACTTTGCGTGCCTCGGTCATTTCGCGTACTTGCATCTTGATGGCTGTAACTCTACGTGAGATTTCGCGTATCAGTTCCTTGCGGTCGGCACTGAGTTCTTCGTATTCTTCGGGGGAGAACGTTTCGCGTAGTCCACGCAGATTTTCCAATAACCGGTTCTGGTAGCTGACGGCTGTGGGCACAATGTGATTGATGGCCAGGTCGCCCAACACACGGCTTTCAATCTGAACTTTCATCGTAAATTTCTCCAGTTCTACTTCCAGGCGGCTGGCTAACTCTGTTTCGTTGAATATGTGTTCACCGATCAGAACTGCTTTAGCCTGGTTGTCCATATAGCGCATCAGAGCTTCGGGTACATGGCAGATGTTGGTCAGACCACGTCGGGCAGCTTCCTGCTTCCATTCTTCCGAGTATCCGTCACCTTCGAATCGGATGGGTTCGGAAGCAATGATGGTTTCCTTGAGAATGCGGAAGATAGCTTCTTCTTTGCTGCTTCCTTCTTCCATGGCTTTGTCTATCGAGGCCTTGAATTCGTTCAGCTGGTTGGCCATGGCTGCGTTGATGGCGATCATGGCTGCTGCACAGTTGGCTGACGAACCTGCAGCTCTGAACTCGAAACGGTTTCCTGTGAAAGCAAATGGAGAGGTGCGGTTGCGGTCGGTAGTATCCAGTAATATTTCGGGGATACGGCCGATGCCCAGTTTCAGCGTTGTCTTCTCTTCGGCTGTCATCTTGCTATTGCTTATCTGGCGTGTGAATTCGTCAAGAATGCTGCTTAATTGTTTGCCTAAGAAGATGGACAGGATAGCGGGAGGTGCTTCGTTGGCTCCTAAACGATAGCTGTTCCCTGCGCTGCTGATAGAGGCACGCAACAGATCCTGGTTTTTGTAGACCATCATCAGGACATTGACCAGGAATGTGAGAAACAGCATGTTGCTTTTGGGGTTTTTGCCGGGAGCAAACAGGTTAATACCCGTATCTGTACACAACGACCAGTTGTTATGTTTACCGGAACCGTTGACTCCGTTGTAGGGCTTTTCGTGCAGTAACACGGCGAAGTTGTGCTTGCGGGCAATTCGCTTCATCAGGTCCATTACCAGCTGGTTGTGGTCGTTGGCCAAATTGACGTTCTCGAAAATGGGCGCTAACTCGAACTGGTTGGGAGCTACTTCGTTGTGGCGGGTTTTTACGGGAATGCCTAATTTGTGGCACTCTATCTCCAGTTCCTTCATGAAGGCTGTCACTCTTGGGGGAATAGAGCCGAAGTAATGGTCTTCGAGCTGCTGGTCTTTGGCCGACGAGTGGCCCATGAGTGTACGCCCGGTCAGGCAAAGGTCGGGGCGGGCATTGTAGAGGGCCAGATCGACCAAAAAGTATTCCTGTTCCCATCCTAGATTGGCAAATACTCTGGTGACGTTTTTGTCAAATAGCTGACATACTTCGGTTGCGGCTTTATCTACGGCAGCAAGAGCTTTCAGCAAAGGTGTCTTGTAGTCCAGGGCTTCTCCTGTATAGGATATAAAGATGGTAGGAATACAGAGGGTGGTATCTACCACAAAAGCCGGTGACGATACGTCCCATGCGGTATATCCGCGTGCTTCGAATGTGTTACGGATGCCCCCGTTGGGGAAAGATGAAGCATCGGGCTCTTGCTGGATAAGCAGTTTGCCTGAAAAGCGTTCGATCACTTCAGCGTCTTCGCCGAACTCGATGAATCCATCGTGCTTCTCGGCTGTTCCGTCGGTCAATGGCTGAAACCAGTGGGTGTAGTGGGTTACATTCAGCGATTTTGCCCAGCTTTTCATTCCGTTGGCAATTAAATCTGCCATTTCGCGGCTGATGGGAGTGCCTTTTTCTATGGCATCTGTAACCGCTTTGTAAGCTTCTTTAGGCAGATATTCCTGCATTTTTTTTCGGTCGAAAACGTGGCTGCCGTAATAATCGGACAGCTTGTTTGAGGGGATTGTGACTTCCAGAGGACGGCGATTGGCCAGCTCCTGTAAAGCAAAAAATCTCATTTTTGACATAGTTGCCTTCTCTTTTTGTTGGTTGTTTGGCTGCAAAAATACACCTTTTTTTCTATATTTGCCCCTGTCTATAATAAGATATTACGGGTGAAACGTTTAATATATATATGGATTGAATTTATGGTGCTGCTTTTGATTGTTGCGGAAGCGGCAGCAAAAGACATCTCTAATATATACGGTAAACGTGGCGTTTCAGCCGATTCGATTATGGAAAAAGTTATCTTCTTTGCCCCATTTTATGAGAGTATAGTAAACGAATATCGTGCAGAACTGTATATAAAAGGAAGAGTCAATATCCGGAAAAAGAATCATATAATTCGTTTTTTACCTACTATGTTCCGGATACGGAAGGGGGTGAACGAATATATGATGGAGACTTACAGTGATCTGCATTTTACGGCTCCGGATATTTATGACCAAAAGGTAAAGGCTGGTGTGGGTACTGCTTCGGAATTTTGGGAAGCTGACGGCCGGTTGTTGGAGTATTTTCATATTAATATCTATTCGTCTACGTTGCTTTACGATAAATTGCTTTCGCCCTTGGCTAGTAATGCGAAAAAATACTATACCTATTATATTGATTCGATAATGGGACCGGAATTTAACCGGCAATATAAGATTCGTTTTATTCCTAAAAGCAAGAGTTTCCAGCTGGTTGGTGGTTATATGGTGGTTAGCGATAACGTGTGGAGTGTTCGTGAGATTCGTTTTGCCGGTCGTTCCGAGATGTTTCGCTTCGATAATCTGTTGCAGTTGGGGGAAGTGGGAGCACCAGATGAGTTTCTACCGGTTCGCTACATGGTAGAAGGTTCTTTCCGTTTCTTGGGGAATGTAATAGATGGCAGCTATACAGCTTCGCTTAAATATAGTGAGATATCTCAAAAGGATACCGGTCGGGAGGTCGAAGAGCAGAAAAAGGAAAAGTATGATCTGACAGAATCTTATACGTTGAGTAACGATACGAATGCTTATCAGCGTGATACGGCTTATTTCAACTCGTTGCGTCCTATACCGTTGACTCAGCATGAGCAGTCGTTGTATCAAGACTATTTTTTGCGGCGCGACACGGTGGGGGTAACGAAAAAGAAGTTGAATAAGAACCTGGAGTTTTGGGGGCAGATTGGTGATGCATTGATCAGTCGGTATACGGTCAATCTGGATAAACTGGGTAGTGTCAGATGTTCTCCTTTAATCAATCCTTTTTTGCTGAGTTATAGTGGATCGAACGGAATTTCGTATCGTCAGGAATTCAAATACAACCGTTTGTTTCCTGGTGACCGTCTTCTGAGAATAGTGCCCCGGATCGGTTATAACTTTAAGCAAAAGGAGTTCTATTGGAGGGTAAGGAGTGACTTTGATTATTGGCCTCGTAAACGGGCTGCTTTGCATGTAGAGTTGGGTAATGGTAACCGTATTTACAGTAGTGATGTACTGGATGATTTGAAGGCTATTCCTGACAGTCTGTTTGATTTCAATCAAATCCATTTGGATTATTTTAAAGACTTGTATCTGAATGTGGAACATAGTTGGGAGATAGTTAATGGACTGACATTGGACGTAGGTTTGTCAATCCACCGTCGTACAGAGGTCGAACGTTCTAATTTTGATATTGTGTTTCCCGATACGCCTCCTACACGTTTGGTCAGTGATGGTCAGTCGTATCTTCCGGGGTTTGATCCAGAAATACTGAACAAGTTTCGCCATACCTATAACAGTTTTGCGCCAAGAGTGCGCTTAACCTGGAAACCGGGACAGTATTATTATATGAATGGAGACCGTAAAGTGAATCTGCATTCCAAATATCCTACTGTGTCGGTTGATTGGGAGCGTGGAATAAAAGGAGTGCTTCAGAGTTCAGGAAGTTATGAACGGGTTGAAGTCGACTTTCAGCACAATGTGCCGTTGGGTTTGATGCGTGATTTATATTTCCGTTTGGGATGGGGAGCATTTACACGGCAGGAAGAACTTTATTTTGTCGATTTTGCCAATCTGCGTCGTTCCAATCTGCCTACCGGTTGGAATGATGATATTGGTGGGGTGTTTCAACTGTTGGATGGCCGTTGGTACAACTCGTCTCGAAAATATGCGCGTGCTCATGCGGTTTATGAGGCTCCTTTCCTTCTTATCAGGCACCTGAATAAATATACGCAATATGTGTTGAATGAACGTTTGTATTTCAATATGCTGTTTGTTCCTCACTTGAATCCTTATTTGGAGTTTGGATATGGCATTGGCACTCATGTCTTTGATTTTGGCGTATTTACAAGTTTTGCCAATTGGAAGTATCAGGAAATAGGTGTGAAGTTTACGTTCGAGCTGTTTAACCGTTAATTATAGAAAGGTGTGATATCATTAATGGTCGAAGTCTCCTTTTTTACGAAGCTCTATTTTTATAGAAGCCTTTAGACTTTTTCTCAATGTTTTTAGATTGAAGTTTTTGTTGTTCAAGAAAATACTATTATCTTTGCGCCCGATTTATTGAGTCAATATAAAGTCTCACTTAATTAACGAGTTAAACAAACAATTTTATTAATGGAAAATTTAAAAAATGTTGTTCCCATTGAAGACTTCAACTGGGATGCGTACGAAAACGGTGAAGCCGTATCAAATGTAAGTCATGAAGACTTGGAGAAAGCGTATGACAATACGCTGAACAAAATTAACGACCGTGAGGTTGTTGACGGTACCGTGATCGCAATGAACAAGCGTGAAGTAGTTGTGAACATCGGTTACAAATCAGACGGTATCATTCCGATGAGTGAATTCCGTTACAATCCGGACCTGAAAGTAGGTGATACAGTAGAAGTATTCATTGAAAATCAGGAAGACAAAAAAGGACAGCTGGTTCTGTCTCACCGCAAAGCTCGTGCTACTCGCTCTTGGGATCGTGTTAACGCAGCTTTGGAAAACGAAGAAATTATCAAGGGTTACATCAAGTGTCGTACTAAGGGTGGTATGATCGTAGACGTATTCGGCATCGAAGCCTTCTTGCCGGGTTCTCAGATTGATGTGAAGCCTATCCGTGACTACGATGTATTCGTAGGTAAGAC
>NZ_FR883008.1:14511-17303 GCF_000435115.1 Bacteroides sp. CAG:633
GGTACCGTTAAGAATATCACTTCCTATGGTGTATTTATCGACTTGGGTGGCGTAGACGGTTTGATTCATATCACAGACCTTTCTTGGGGCCGTGTTAGCGATCCGAAAGAAGTGGTTGAACTCGACCAGAAACTCAATGTTGTTATCTTGGACTTCGACGATGAGAAGAAGCGTATTGCATTGGGCTTGAAGCAGCTGACTCCGCATCCTTGGGATGCTCTTGATCCGAACTTGAAGGTTGGCGATCATGTGAAGGGTAAAGTAGTTGTGATGGCTGACTACGGTGCATTTATCGAAATCGCTCCGGGTGTTGAAGGTCTGATCCACGTTTCTGAAATGTCTTGGAGCCAGCACTTGCGTTCTGCACAGGACTTCATGAAAGTTGGTGACGAGGTAGAAGCTGTAGTATTGACACTGGATCGTGAAGAACGTAAGATGTCTTTGGGTATCAAACAGCTGAAACCGGATCCATGGGAAACTATCGAAGAGAAGTATCCTGTAGGCAGCAAGCACACTGCTAAGGTTCGTAACTTCACTAACTTCGGTGTATTCGTTGAAATCGAAGAAGGTGTTGACGGTTTGATTCACATCTCTGACCTGTCTTGGACTAAGAAAGTTAAGCATCCGTCTGAGTTTACTCAAATCGGTGCCGATATCGAAGTTCAGGTACTGGAAATCGATAAGGAAAACCGTCGTCTCAGCTTAGGTCACAAGCAACTCGAAGAGAATCCTTGGGATGTATTCGAAACAGTATTTACTGTAGGTTCAGTACACGAAGGAACTATCATCGAAATGCTGGATAAGGGCGCTGTTGTAGCTCTGCCTTATGGTGTTGAAGGTTTCGCTACTCCGAAACACCTCGTTAAGGAAGACGGTACTCAGGCACAGCTGGATGAGAAACTGGAATTCAAGGTTATCGAGTTCAACAAAGATGCAAAACGTATCATCTTGTCTCACAGCCGTATCTTCGAAGATGCTGCAAAAGCTGAAGAAAGAGCCGAAAAGAAGGCTGCTAAGAAGGCTAACAGTAAGAAAGAAGAAACTCCGGTAATCCAGAACCAGGCTGCATCTACTACATTGGGTGACATCGACGCTCTGGCTGCCTTGAAGGAGCAAATGGAAGCTGAAAAGAAATAATCGGTTTTATTGCGTAAATTTTTAAACTAGGATAAGAAGGGCGCTTGTCGAAAAAACAAGTGCCCTTTCTTTTATTGTAACAGGATGGAAAAGTTTGAGCTACATATTTTGGGATGTGGATCAGCACTGCCTACTACACGGCATTTCCCGACTTCGCAAGTGTTGAATGTACGTGATAAATTGTACATGATTGACTGTGGAGAGGGTGCACAGTTGCAGTTTCGTAAATCACGCTTGAAGTTTTCGAGGCTGAATCACATTTTTATATCCCATTTGCACGGTGATCATTGTTTTGGATTGCTGGGCCTGATTTCTACGCTCAATCTTTTGGGACGAACGGCCGAGCTTCATATTTATTCGCCTGTCGGTTTAGAGCAGTTGTTGCAGCCAATGCTCGACTTCTTTAACCATCAGATGACCTATAAGGTGATATTTCATGAGTTTGAAACGAAAGATTCACTTTTGATATACGAAGACCGTTCGATTACAGTAACTACTATTCCTTTACGCCATCGGATGCCATGTTGTGGCTTTATATTTGCAGAGAAGCCTCGCCCCAGTCATATCGTGCGTGAGATGATAGACTTTTATCAGGTACCGCTTTACGAACTGAACAGGATTAAAAACGGAGCCGATTATGTGACGCCCGACGGTGAAGTCATTCCTAACTCCCGCCTGACTCGTCCTTCGGATTTGCCACGGCGTTATGCTTATTGTTCTGACACCTGTTACCTTCCACACCTGGTTTCACAATTGAAAGGAGTAGACCTGTTATTTCATGAAGCGACTTTTGTCAACGCGGATGCTCCCCGGGCTAAAGAGACTTTTCATACCACTGCCGGACAGGCGGCACAATTGGCACGGGATGCGGAAGTAAAGTCTTTGCTGATCGGGCATTTTTCTGCCCGTTATGAAGATGAAAGCTGCCTGTTGGAGGAAGCAAGGAGTGTTTTCCCACATACACGGCTTGCGCAAGAGACGTTGTGCGTACAGGTAGGAGAGACTTTCTTTCAGGCCTGAATTAAACTTTTATTCGGAACAGATGTCTAAACGATAAATATGCATAGATAAATATGAATTCACCTTATAACGAACGCGAGGTGTTGGCACTTTTGCAAGACGAGAGTACACAAAAGCGAGGATTTGAGATGATTGTTGCCAAATACAGCGAACAGTTGTATTGGCAGATCCGTCGTATGGTGCTTTCACACGAAGATGCCAATGATTTGCTTCAGAATACTTTTATCAAAGCATGGACTAATATAGATTATTTTCGGGCCGAGGCGAAAATATCCACTTGGCTCTATCGTATAGCTTTGAATGAATGCCTTACTTTCCTGAACAAGCAGCGCGCCATGTCTACCGTCTCGCTGGACGATCCGGATGCAAACGCTATCGGGCGGCTGGAGAGTGATCCGTACTTCTCGGGCGACAAGATACAGCTGGCTTTGCAGAAGGCTTTGCTGACTTTGCCGGAAAAGCAGCGTATGGTGTTCAATCTGAAGTATTATCAGGAAATGAAGTACGAGGAAATGTCTGAGATATTTGGAACTTCTGTAGGGGCTTTGAAGTCGTCATATCATTATGCCGTGAAAAAGATTGAAAAATTTTTAGAGGATGAATATTAAGAATCTGTTTAAATTTATTTATAATTA
>NZ_FR883009.1:0-971 GCF_000435115.1 Bacteroides sp. CAG:633
AGTGAGCCTGAGCCCTAAAATGAGCCCTCGGCAGCTGCGGAACAGAGTCGCCGGATGGTGAAATTTCCGGACACCGGTTCGTTGCGAAGAAAATGGTTAATGATTAATGGTGAATGGTAAATGGTTAATGATTAATGGTAAATGGTTAATGGTGAATGGTTTAGAGTAGTCTATCTATCGGCTTAACTTCTTAACTCCTTAACTACTAACCTCCTTCTAATTTCCTAAGCGGAAATATTCTTTGGATATTTCTGTTTAGCTATAAAACTTAAAAACTCAGAAACTTAAAAATTCAAACGCTATGAAACCCGAATTGATTCCCGACGAAGGAGCCGACCGCCCCTTCGTTATCCGGCCCTACCGTAAGGCCGAATTTGCCCAACTCTACTTTCCTGACCTCACGCCCCGCTGTGCGTTGCGCAAGCTCCACCGCTGGATAGAACGCAGCGATGCCTTGCGCCGTGCGCTCTACGAGGAAGGTCCTGAAGGACGCAACGAGCAGACCTTCAGCCGCCGTCAGGTAGAGTTGCTGGTTCGCCACTTCGACGAGCCCTGACGCCACACCGTTTGTTGTGTGCCGTTACAAACAATCCGACACCCCGCCACAAGCAATGTAGCGGGGCGTTACGTTTAATGTGGTGCTTCCTCTGTGAAACTCTGTGCACCTCTGTGGTGCATGCCTTTTTTTTTACTTTTCTTTCTTCCTGTCCTCGCGCGCCTTTTCCGTGCGTTTGCTGATTCTATCTATCTCGCGGCGGATGCGCTTCAGTTCGCGCAGGGCGTTGTAGCTTACTTCGCGGTGTTCTTCGTTAATCTCTTTGAGTCGGGCCAGCATGGCGCGTAATTCGCGTAGTTCGTAGATGTCGGTGGTGGGTTGCTTCTCTATTAAGCAAAAATTGCTTTCTCCTTCGTTCAGCAGCCTTTCTTCTAAATCGTCTTCAGCGATTGTGTAATACTTGGTCCGCCTTTTG
>NZ_FR883010.1:0-6182 GCF_000435115.1 Bacteroides sp. CAG:633
TTGTAGACGGCTGCTTCGTTGGGTTGCAGTAACAGGCGCTTCTTGCCGTGGTCGGTGCTGACAGCTACGGAACCTTCGAGCAGGGTAGTCCTTACCTCGGTATCAGCGGGATAGGCTTCCACATTGAAATGAGTACCCAATACCTGCACTTCCATTCCGCCAGCTTCCACGGTGAAGGGGCGTCGGGCATCCTTACTTACCTCGAAGTAGGCTTCACCCTGCAGGCGTACATCGCGCCGGTCGTGTTCGAAGCGTTTGGGGCAGGTGAGCGACGAATACCGGTTCAGCGTCACTTCCGTGCCGTCGGGCAGCGTCAGGTTGCGTACTTCGGCCAGGGTAGAGAACGTCTGCATGGGCACGGGGTGCAGTGCTTTGTAAGCCGTCCATCCGGCTATGCAGAGCAGGACGGTGGCTGCAGCGCCCGTCAGCCAGAGGCGGAAACGGCGTTGGCGGTGTGCGTGTGCGAAGATTCTGTCTTCCAGAATCTTCCAGCTGTTTTCGGCCGAATACTTTCCCCGGGGCGAGCGGGTGGAACGGGCCAGACGGTCGAGCAGATTATCAAACGGGTCTTTCATCTTGTTTTTTCTTTTTGCTTATAAAGACAGTGGTTGCG
The DNA here is from genome assembly GCF_000435115.1 of Bacteroides sp. CAG:633. Lineage (NCBI taxonomy): Bacteria > Pseudomonadati > Bacteroidota > Bacteroidia > Bacteroidales > Bacteroidaceae > Bacteroides > Bacteroides sp. CAG:633. Next base: position 614 of record NZ_FR883010.1, read on the forward strand.
TCCGGATTCCCTACTGTCGGAGCGATTTTTTTTTCGTTTATCTTAAAAAGCCGTTTTTCCTCTGCCTGCTCCCTTTCGGTCGGGGCGTTTTCTTTCCTTCTGTCATTTCTTTCCTTTGGGCTTCAGCTTTATCATCAGTTGCGTACTTTTCACCTCTTTGTCTTTCGGAGTACATACCAGCCGCAGGGTGCCTTGCTTGCCTATCCGTTCGGGATAGATTTTGATGCGTACGTTGGCCGACTTCTTTTTGGCACGAATCACCACCTTCTTTTCGGGGATGCTGAATACGGGTTTCTTGCCGGGAGGCGTTACGCCCTCGATTGTTACTTCGCGGTCCTGATCTTTCTTGTCGGCGGCGATGATTTTCACATCCAGTTCTTCGCTGCTCCTTCCCGGGTCGAAGGCATAGTCGAAGCTATGCTTTTCGAATCCGATGTAATCGTGTGGATACTTGGAGTCTTTGCTGCACGAGGCAAGCACGGACAGGAGCAACATGGCTCCGGTAGTCAGTTGGCAGATTGTTTTCATGTTGTTTATAAATATGTAAAAGAAACATTAAATGTATAGTCAGGCGAATCGGAGCAATCGGGCTCCTCTTCCGGTTTTCTCTAAATAGCTGTTTATCTGCTTGTTATTAAATGCCTTTTCGCTTGCTTATGGGGTCTTTGAGAGACACTTGCACGGCTCGCGAGCAACACTTGTACGGCTCGCGTTCGACACTTGTACGGCTCACGAGCCACACTTGCACGGCTCAAAGCCCCCGTAAGCTTGTTTGCTATAAAGACGTGAGTTGTCAGGAAATCCCCTACTGGAGATGTGGTAATAAAAGTTAATTTAGCGTATTATTCATCGCCTTCGTCGGGCAACAGCATCTTTCTGAGGCGGGTGGTGGCTTTTTGCAGTTGCGCGTCCACTGTCTTTACGCTGATGCCCAATGCTTCGGCCACTTGTGCATAGCTTTGCCGCTCTTCGCGGATGCGGATAAAGACTTCGCGGCAACGCTGAGGCAGGCGGTCCAGTGCCTTGACGTAGCGGGCAAAAAGTTCTTCGCTGATCAGTGTCTCTTCGGGCGATGAGGCTGTGTCGGTCGGTTCGGGCAGGTGTTCGGCAGGCAAGGGGCTTTGCCGGTTTTCACGCTCCAGATAGTTGAGCGAGGCGTTCTTGGTGAGGACAAAACAGTAGTCTTCGATGCTGTTCACTGCGGGCAGGCGGTTGCGCATCTGCCACAGGCGCATGAAGACGTCGAGCACTATCTCCTGTGCGGCGTCTTCGTCGCGGACATAGTAGTAGGCTATGCGGAACAGGCGGTCGTAAGTCAGGTCGTAGAAGCCCTTGAAGGCTCGTTCGGAGTCTTCTTCCTTCATCTGTCTCAAATAGCGTCTGACTTCCTGTTCGGTCATGGTCGGTTGGTTGGTTCGGACGCAAAGGTAATTGTTTTTGCGAACATCGGGCAACTGTCCGTTCGGAAAATGCGTGTGGCGTGTGCGGAGTCCAGGGTGACGACAAAAAGCAGGATTCAGTCGTCCACGTACATCAGGTCGCTCATGATGCCGTCCGAAACGAAGATGCCCCGACGCGTCAGCCGCAGAAAGCCGTCTTTCAGTTCCAGCTTGCCGTCAGTCAGGTAGGGAGCGGCCATGTCGAGGCAATATCGGTACAGCTTCTCGCCGTATTCCTGCCGTAACTGCTCCATCGGTATGCCCCACATGGTGCGTAGTGCGGTCATGACGCACTCGTTGTAGCGGGTGGCGGTGTCGCGGTATTCCGTTTCGAACGGACGGTTGCCGCTTTCCATGCCTTCGATGTACTGCGTCAGCGACGATACGTTCCATTCGCGGGCGACGCCGTCGAACGAGTGAGCCGACGGGCCACAGCCCAGATAGGGAATGCCTTGCCAGTAGGAAGTGTTGTGGTGCGAGTGCCGGTCGGGTTTGCAGAAGTTGGATATTTCGTAGTGCACGTATCCCGCCTTACCCAGCGTGTCTGTCAGGGCAGAGAAGAAGCGCAGGCTGCTGTCCTCGTCCACCTGGCTGACGCGGTGAGCCTGCAGCATGTCGTACAGCGGTGTGCCTTCTTCGTAGGTCAGGTGGTAGGCCGAGATGTGCTCCACGTCCAGAGCCACAGCCTGTTGCAGATCGTCTTGCCAGCGGCGGTCCGTCTCGCCCGGCAGCCCGTAGATGAGGTCGATGCTGATGTTTCCGAATCCTGCCCGCCGGCAGCGTCCGACGGCTTCAATGGCCTGGCTGGCGTTGTGGCGGCGGTTCAGCAGACGCAGCATTTCGTCGTCGAACGTCTGTATGCCCATGCTGATGCGGTTGAAGGGGAGCCGGTCGTGCAGCATGGCGACATAGTCGTCAGTCAGATCGTCGGGGTTGGCTTCGAGGGTTGTCTCTTCACAGGCACCCAGCCCGTATACTTCTTCGAGGGTTTCGAATACAAGGGCAAAGTCTTCTTCGTTGAGTTGCGAGGGAGTTCCACCGCCAAAGTAGACGGTTCGTACCGGTTCGCCTTTCAGGTACTCCTTCCGCGAGCGCAGTTCCTGACACAGGGCCCGGATGTAGCGTTTCTTCTGTTGGCTTTGGGTGGTGGAGTAGAAGTCGCAGTAGACGCATCGCGTCTTGCAGAACGGGATATGTATGTAGATGCCGGCCATGATGAGTATTTTATTGATTTATGGGACAAAGTTAGGGAAAAAATAACGATTTTTCCGACTTTATTCTCCTGCATCTTTGGAGCGACAGTTTTAGGTATTCATTTTTTTTATGTACATTTGCGCCATACATGAGAATAACAATAATTTAAGGAGATAGAAAATGCTTCACCGATTCATCCTCATTCTTTTCTGGTTTCTTATTCCCTTTATGTGCCGGGCAGCCGAGCCTGTAAGGGCTCCTTTGTCTTTTGAGTTATCTTTCATCCTGAACACTTTGCCAAACAAGGAAGTACAGTCCATTTATCAGGACCGTGACGGTTATCTGTGGATTGCAACGCGGAACGGTTTGTTTCAGTACGATGGGTATTCTATTGTAGCTTACAAATCCAATTTCGCCAATCCCGATCTGCTGACCAGTAACAATATTCTTTGTGTGGCCGAAGACAATAAGCACAATCTCTGGATCGGTACGTATAGCGGACTGAACGTGCTGGATAAGCGTACGGGGCAGATGCGTAAGATAAACAATCCAGAAATGAACGGAAATACGATTCCGCAGATTCTGGTAACGAAAAAAGGACGCATTCTGTTTGCAACAGACTGGGGACTGTACGAATATGATGAAAAAGCAAATACTTTCCGTTCTTTCGGTTATCCTGAAACCGCTAATGTGATGCCGAAAACTACGGTAAAAGCGTTGCTCGAAGACGACAGAGGGGATATCTGGATTGGGACTTGGGATCGTGGTCTTTATCGCTACGAGACTGCTACAGGCAAGTATTTTGCTTATCCACGCCTGAACGAACAGAATTCGGCGCACGTCTTGTTTCAGGACAGTTATAAGAATATCTGGGTGGGTACGTGGCGTGGCGGATTGACGTTGCTGAAAGACGCTTACGAGCCGACTCGTACAACATGGGTCACCTACCGGAGCAATCCGGCCGATCCGACTGCCATTTCGGACGACATTATCTATAGCATAGCCGAAGATATCAATACCGGATCACTTTGGGTAGGTACCCGACGTGGGCTGAGTGTGCTGTCTCTGCATGGAGGCGACTATACCGGCCGTGAAGTTTTCTGCAATTACTATCCCGACGATTCCGAATACTCCATTGCCAGCGATGAAGTGACGTCGGTGCTGTGCGACCGCCAGGGACTGATGTGGATGGGGATGATTGGTGGCGGCATCACCAAGGCCAATACCCGCAAAGCCGATTTCGTATGGGATGGATTGCAGGAGTTGAAGCGTGTGATGAAAACCACTTCGGTACGCAGCATGCTGATCGATTGTGATAACTGCTTGTGGTTAGGGATGGGATCCTATGGGTTGGCCGTCAAGGATCGTAATACCGGGAAAACCGTTTATTATACCCAATTGCCGGATACGCATGGGTATCGCGATATTACTACAGTGATGTCCATTATGCAGAGCTCGCTCGACGGGCACATCTGGCTTGCCGCCTACGACGATGGTGCCTACGAAATAGAGAAAAAAGGGCTGGAACAATGGAACATAAAGCATTATTCTCCGCAGGAAGCGCCTTGGCTGGCCGGACATTGTGTCTATCATGTTTACGAAGACTCCAAGCACAATCTGTGGTTCTCTACCCGTAACGGTGTGTCGATGCGCCGGGCCGACGGAAAGGCGGTCCGCTTCGATTCGCTTATGGTAGAGAATGACGCTATGCGTAGTGTTGTGACATTAGGTGTGGTAGAGGGGAGCGACGGTGACATCTGGGTAGCTTCGGGTACGCATGGGGTCATCAGGCTGCATTGTGATGCTTCGTCCGGCGAATGGAAGTTACAGGCCTATTCTTCCCGCAATCATAAACTGAACAACGATTATGTAGACTGTCTGCATCGTGACGCACATGGGCGCCTTTGGGCCGGTACGGGAGGCAGCGGACTTAATTATTATGACAAGGAAAGCGATTCTTTTTTACCGATGCATGCCCGATGGAATCTTCCGGGCGATGCTGTTGCCAGCATCAGGGACGATCAGGAAGGCAACCTTTGGTTGGGGACGAATGCCGGGCTTGTCCGACTTACGGTTCCTGGCAATCTGAAAGATAATGCTTCCTTCCGTCTTTATACTACGATAGACGGCTTGCAGGATAACATCTTCCTGCGGGGAGCCGTGACGGCGGCCGGTAACGGAGAAATGTTTTTCGGCGGACACCAGGGTTATAACAGTTTCTATCCAGACAGTCTGGAGGTGCAGGTGCCACCTCCGGCAGTGAAGGTAACGGACATTAAAGTCTATAACCAGTCGTGGAAGTTGTTGCCCGATGCGGAACGCACAGACATCTCTCCTCTTTCGCCGAGTTTTGCCGAAGAAATCAGACTGGACTACCAGCACAACAACTTCAGTATCGAGTTCTCGGCACTTGACTATGCTTCCCCCCAGCGGAACAACTATGCCTACAAGCTCGAAGGATTCGATGATGACTGGCAGTATACCGATGCTTCCAAACGTTTCGCTTATTATAACAATCTGGAACCGGGTACTTACACGTTTCTTCTGAAAGCTTCCAATTCAAACGGTGTTTGGAGCAAGGAACCCTATCGGATGAAAGTTGTGATATTGCCTCCGCCTTGGGAGACGTGGTGGGCTTACACCCTGTATGTCTTGCTGATAGTTGCTGCTGCATACGGCACATATAGGCAGGTACGCAACCGCATCCGCCTGCGCAACGCGCTCCATCTGCGCGAAATGGAAAAGGCCAAGGTCGAAGAAGTGAACCATGCCAAGTTGCAGTTCTTCACCAACATCACTCATGAGTTGCTTACACCGTTGACCATTCTTTCGGCTTCGGTGGACGAACTGAAGCGTGTTGCGCCCGAATACAAGGACCAGTATCGCGTGATGAACAACAACATTAATCGTCTGATAAGGCTGTTGCAACAGATACT
>NZ_FR883010.1:6206-17389 GCF_000435115.1 Bacteroides sp. CAG:633
TACTGGAGTTCCGTAAGGCTGAGAGTGGTAACCTGAAGCTGAAAGTTTCGCGTGCCGATCTGGCTTTGTTTGTACGTCGGAGCCTTGACAGCTTCCGGCCTTTGATGTCGCGTAAGGATATGCACTTCAGTTTGTCCTGCTCGCCCGAGCCAATGTCGGTCTATTTCGACCCGGACAAGCTGGACAAGATTCTTTATAACCTCTTTTCGAACGCTTCGAAATACAATCGTCCCGGCGGCACTGTCAGTGTAACGCTGGAAGGCCGGACAGACGATACAGTGTGCCTCATTGTAAAGGACGACGGGGCAGGTATCCCGAAAGATGCGCAGAAGGAACTTTTCAAACGCTTTTATGAGGGTGACTACCGGAAGTTCAAGACCATTGGTACTGGTATTGGTTTGTCGTTGGTACGCGACTTGGTTGTGCTGCATCACGGAACCATCGAGGTAGAGAGTGAGGAGGGAAAAGGAACTGCCTTTATCGTAACTTTCCCTGCACGGCGAGATGCTTATGCCGAAGAAGAAATAGATGATTCGCTGTCGGAAGATACAGAGCGTCAGGAAGTAACGCCTCAGACTGATATCGTAGAGCCAGACGCTTCCGAAACGGCTGCTGAGGAGGAAACGGAACCTCTGTCGCCTGCCGTACGCCGTACGTTGCTGATTGTGGAAGACAGTGAGGACTTGCTGCAACTGATGACGAAGCTGTTGGGTACCGATTATAATATCTGTACGGCTGCCAACGGTAAGGAAGCTGTTGAGATAGTGGGCAACAGAGAAGTAGACCTGATTGTATCCGACGTCATGATGCCCGAAATGGACGGTATCGAGCTGTGTCGCTACATCAAAGGGCATTTTGAGACTTCGCATATTCCTATCATCCTGCTTACAGCAAAGAATAAAGAAGAAGACCGGGTAGAGGCTTACGAATCGGGAGCCGATGCCTTTATTTCCAAGCCTTTCAGCCTGAGTGTGCTGCATGCCCGTATCAGTAACCTGCTCCGTACACGCGAGCGGCGCAGCATGGACTTCAAGAAGCAATTGGTGTTCGAAGTAAAGGACTTGGACTATACAAGCATCGACGAAGACTTCCTGCAACGGGCCATCGACTGCGTGAACCGCCATCTGGCCGATGCCGACTTCGATCAGTCGGACTTCTTGGAAGAAATGCACACCAGCAAGTCTACCTGTTTCCGCAAGCTGAAGTCGCTTACAGGACAGACTTACGTATCGTTTGTCCGTAATATCCGCATGAAGGCTGCCTGCCGCATCATGGAAGAAAAGAAAAACATCCGGATTTCTGATTTGGCTTATGCTGTGGGTTACAACGACCCACGCTATTTCAGCAGCAGTTTCAAGAAAGAAATTGGTATGCAGCCCACCGAGTATATGGAACGCTTCACGCAGGGAGGCGGAGTAATCGAGGAATAATCTTGCTTGTTCGTCACTTGCATGGCTTGCGAGCCGTGCAAGTGTTGTTCGCGAGCCACACTTGTGTTGCTCGTGAGCCGTGCTTGTGTCGCTCGCGGACATTGTTTGTTACCTTTCGTGACATTGTTTGTTAAGGTTTCGAGCATTACTTGTTATGCGCTCCAGCTAACGTAGGTGTTTACGTTCACCATGTACTACTTGATGCTCGTAAAGTGATACTTTAGAATTGTACTGATGGATTGTGGGCAGACTACAGTCAGGTGAAACTTTCACGGATGGTGAACAGAACCCAGAAAATATCCTTCACGCTTTCACCTCATTCTTAAATGTTGGTATACAGTAGTATATGGTGAAAGCAGAGCCTTTACGGATGTTTCACCGCTTTTCTGCATAAGGCATTTATCTTGCATTTCTAGACTGCATTTCGTTCAATTCTTAATTTATATGTTTTGTAACATTGTTTAAGCAAAAAGCCTTGCGCTTGCATGTTGAATAATGTTTCATTCTTTGTCGAAAAATGTTTCATGGAACCAAATTCAACTACTTTGGACCCTTTCAGAAGTATTTTTGTAATAGGTAGAAATACTTTTGTGCCGGATTCGATTGTGAAAAAACGCAAACGGATTTCAACGAGTTTTATGGATAAAATATATGTTTAATCTTAAAATTATTGCTAATGGAAAAGCAAGAAAACTTCGATGAAAGGCGAGTTCCAAATCTTCGCCGGTTGCTTCCTGCCGCAATGTTGTTGTGCCTGTTTTTGCTTACGCCTGCAGAAGGGTCGGGCAAGCAAGGCTCTAATCCGGAGGTGGTGCAGCAAAGTACGGTGAGAGTGACAGGTATCGTGAAGGATACTAATGGAGAGCCGGTGATTGGCGCCAACGTAATGGCAGTAGGTACGACAGTGGGTGTGATTACCGATCTGGACGGTAAGTTTACTCTGGAGGTTCCTGCTGGGTCAAAGTTGAAGATCAGCTTTATCGGTTACAAGGATCAGGAGATTATTGTAAAGAAGGCTGGTGCTACATTGAACATTGTGCTTGAGGAAGATTCGCAGATGCTTGGTGAAGTTGAAGTCGTTGCTTACGGTGTGCAGAAGAAAGTGTCTGTGACCGGTGCTATCTCTTCAATGAAGGGTGACGACTTGCTGAAAACTCCTTCCGGTTCTGTGAACAACATTCTTTCCGGTCAGGTGACTGGTATTTCTACCGTGCAGTATTCCGGTGAACCGGGTGCCGATGCGGCAGATATTTATGTGCGTGGTATTGCTACGTGGAATAATGCTACTCCGTTGATTCAGGTCGATGGTGTGGAACGTGACATGTCACAGGTTGACCCGAACGAAATCGAGAGCATCACCGTGCTGAAGGATGCCTCGGCAACAGCGGTATTCGGTGTGCGTGGTGCCAACGGTGTTATCTTGATTACGACCAAGCGTGGTGCCGAGGGTAAGGCCAAGATTTCTTTCTCGACTTCGGCTGGTGTGAACGTACGTACTAAAGAGCTGGAGTTTGCCAACTCTTACCAGTATGCCGACTACGTGAACATGATGCGCCGGAACGACGGAAATGATGTCTTGTATTCTGATGAGGTGTTGGCTGCGTTCCGCGATCATACGAATCCCATCCTTTATCCGGATATCAACTGGATTGACTACTGTATGAATAAGGCTTCTTTCCAGTCACAACACAATGTCAATATATCAGGAGGTACGGACAACATGCGTTACTTCGTTTCGGCAGGTTTGTTTACTCAAGGAGGTATGTTCAAGCAGTTTAATGCGGTTAACGATTTTAACTTCGATTACAAACGTTATAACTATCGTGCCAATCTGGATTTCGATGTAACTAAGTCTACCTTACTTTCAGTAAACATCGGTGGTCGTTTAGAGAACAAGCGTACACCGGAGTCGGGTGAGGATCAGAACCAGTTGTTCCGTAAGTTGTATTGGGCTGTTCCTTTTGCCAGTGCCGGTATTGTGGATGGTAAGTACATCAAGACCAATCCTGACTACGTGCCCAGTCCGGGAACTGACGGTCTCGCTTCTTATTATGGAAATGGTTTCCGTAGTACTTCTACCAACGTGGTGAATCTGGACTTGATTCTGGATCAAAAACTAGACTTTATCACAAAAGGATTGTCTATTAAGCTGAAAGGTTCTTACAACTCTAGTTATAGTACTACTAAGGTGGCTTCTTCTTCGGTAGCTACTTATATGCCAGTTGTCGGCGAGGGTGATATTATTAATTTTAAGAAGTCAGGTTCAGATACGCAGACCAGTTATTCGAACAGCAATTCTGGTAAGGCTCGCGACTGGTACATGGAGTTGGGTATTAACTATGCTCGTAAGTTCGGTGATCATAATGTGACAGGTTTGCTACTTTATAATCAGTCTAAGACATATTATCCTGCTTCTTATAGTTATATACCGACTGGTTATGTAGGTTTGGTGGGACGTATTACTTATGACTGGAAGACACGTTACATGGCCGAATTTAATGTGGGTTACAATGGTTCCGAAAACTTCAATCCCGAAAACCGTTATGGTTTCTTTCCCGCCGGTTCTGTTGGTTGGACTATCAGTGAGGAGCCTTTCTTTGCCCCGTTGAAGAAGGTTATCAACTACATGAAGTTCCGCGTGTCTGTTGGTATGGTTGGTAATGATAGATATGGTAGTCAGCGTTTCTGGTATCTGCCTGGTTCGTACGGATATGGAAGTACCTCGGGCGCATTCCTTGGTCAGAATATTGGTACGGCTAAGCCAGGTGCTTGGGAATCTACACACACTAATCCTGACGCTAAATGGGAAACTTCAGTTAAGCAGAATTATGGTGTAGACTTCACTATATTGAATGAACATCTGAATATTTCGGCAGAATATTTTATTGAGAACCGTCGCGACATTTTGCGTGAGCCTGATTATTTGCCTAGTTTGCTGGGCATGTCGTTGCCTGCTATTAATGTAGGTGAAGTGCAAAATAAAGGTTTTGAGGTTCAGGCTAAGTGGAATGATCAGTTGAACGAAGACTTCCGTTATTGGGCTAATTTCAATATATCATTTGCCCGTAATAAAATCGTATATATGAACGAGGTAGTACAAAATGAACCGTGGATGTATCAGACGGGTCGTGTAGTAGGTTCTCGTTCGATGTATAAGTTCTGGGGTTTCTATGATGAAACAGCCGATGCTCGTTATATGGAAGAATTCGGTATGCCGATAGCTGATCATGGCATTACAATGAAACCGGGTGATGCAGTTTATGTAGACTTGGATCGTGACGGTAAGATTACCGGCGACGATGCTACCCGTGATATCGGTTTTACTGATGTTCCGGAGTACACAGCCGGTCTTAATATGGGCTTTTCTTGGAAGAATTTCGATTTCTCTATGCAATGGACCGGTGCTTGGAACGTAGACCGTATGCTTTCCGAGTTTCGCCAGCCGTTGGGCGATACCCAAAACAAAGGCTTGTTGCTCTACCAGTATGAGAATACATGGCGTTCGTCGGCCGATACCTTTACGGCGAAGTTCCCGCGTGCTACGGCAACCAGTGCCAGCAACAACTACGCTCAGAGCGATTTGTATCTGGTCAATGCCAGCTACTTACGTCTGAAGAATGTGGAGATAGGTTACAACTTTGATTTCCCCTTCATGAAGAAGATGAAATTGAACGACTGTCGTCTGTATGTTAACGGATACAATCTGCTGACTATTACAAGCTTTATGTGGGGTGACCCGGAATCTCGTCAGAGCGACCGTCCGAACTACCCGTTGCCCCGTGTATTCAACATCGGTTTGAAGCTTGGCTTCTAATAAGTAACTTAATAACACAAGATTTAAGAACTTGAGATTATGAAACATATAATGAGTTGGATGTTTGCGGCACTGGTAGGTGTGTCTCTTCTTTTTGCCTCCTGTGTCGATGAAATAAAGTTTGGTGACGCTTTCCTCGAAAAGCCACCTACGACCAGCGACCTGAATCAGGATTCAATTTTCGGTAAAGCCGATTATGCGAGAGCTTTTCTGTGGACTACCTATAAAGATATGTACTACGGTTTGCCTTACTATTGGGGAGTCAATGAAGTAAAGATGAATACGGGTATGTTCGAAACTTTATCAGACTGCTGGCACAGTCATAATTCGTGGAGTGGTGTAAATTCGTTGTATTACAGTGGTGCTTATACGGCATCCGATGAAGACAACGAACGAGGTAGAGTTCGTTTTGCTTACTATGGTTACCGGACATGGGAAGCTATTCGTTCGAGCTGGATGTTTATTGAAAACGTAGACCGTGTACCCGATATGGAACAAGCCGAGAAAAATCGTCTGAAAGCAGAGGCGAAAGTCATTATTGCTTCCCGCTATTTCGACATGTTCCGTCATTTTGGAGGTCTGCCTTTGGTAGACAAAACTTATGATGTACAGGAGACCTACGAAATTCCCCGTGCTACGGCTGAAGCAACTGCTAATTTTATGATAGGACTGTTGGATGAGGCTATCAATGATGCAGATTTCCCTTGGAGTTTGGATACTGAAGAAGCCAACTGGCAGGGACGTATGACCAAAGCGGCAGCTATGGCTTTGAAATGTAAAATTCTGTTGTTTGCTGCAAGTCCTCTTTTCAACAGTGATCAGCCTTACTGCAACGAAGCACCGCAAGACGCTATTACTAACCTACAGGCATGGTATGGTGGATATAATGGAGATTGGTGGAATCGTTTGTACGAAGCATGTAAGTCTTTTTTCGATGCATTGGACGCTAATGGCGTATACGAACTGATGGAGGCTTCTGGTACGAACGTGAGTGATTATCGTAACGCTTTTTTTAAAGCTTATTTTGAACGTCAGAACAATACGGAATTACTGATATCAACTCGTGTCACAGGATATAAGAGTGGTGGAACATGGGATTATAGATGGTATGCTGGTTATGATTATGCTTTCCCTGATAATGGAGGATATACACCGACATACGAATATATGGCAATGTTTCCGATGAGCGATGGTACCCCGTTTGATGCTTCAAAGTCATTAAAGGATGGTGCAAATCCATTCTTTGAGAATAACGATTATAACAAACCTGTACGCGATCCACGTCTGTATGAGACCATGTGGGTAAATGGTGATAGCTATGGTGATCACGCAGCAGAGTTTTGGATTGGTGGACGAGATAATTTGACAAGTACTTCTACAGGTACCGGTAGTGTGGCTACGGGATTCAGTTTGGCTAAGTTCTTTAAAACGGGAAAGATTGCAGGTTATCCGCAGTGGCCGTATCTGCGTTTGGCAGAAGTTTATTTGATTTATGCAGAAGCTTTGCTTTATCATGGTGATTTGGTAGGTGCCATTCAGCAAGTGGATAAAGTTCGTGCTCGTGTAGGATTGGGGGGATTGGCAGAATGTAATCCGAACAAGAATCTCACAACTGATAAGGATGCTTTGTTGGAAGAGATTCTGCGTGAACGTGCCTGTGAGTTGGGCCTGGAAGATGTTCGTTTCTTCGATCTGATCCGCTACAAACGTGCTGACTTGTTCCAATCAAAACTGCATGGCTTGAAAATCTATCGTAATGATGGTGGTGGTGACAAACCTTGGTCTGGAACACAAGGTAACGGACCGGATGGCACTGGAGAATTTGTGAATAAGCCTACCGAGTTTAAGTATGAAGTATTTGAAATTCAGAACGAGAGACGTATTTGGTGGACTAACTTCAGCCCGAAATGGTATCTGTCTGCTTTCCCGCCTTCGGAAGTAAACAAAGACTATGGCCTGAATCAGAATCCGGGTTGGAACTAACGGTATAACAACCATAATATAAGAAAAACAACATGAAAAAAAAATATAGACTCATAGCTTCTTTAGCAATGATGGCTTGCGTTTCGCTTAGTGCAGGGGCGCAGGAAGTCAATGTGGTCGGCACAGTGGTTGACCGTCAGGGCAATCCCGTTGTAGGCGCATTGATTTCGGTTGTGGACAATCCGTCGTTGCGCGTAACGACCGACCGGCACGGTAAGTTTGAAATCAATGCCGAAAGTGACAATAAGTTGTGTATCCGTACAGGTCGTGATGACACCAAAGTTGTGAAAGTGAAAGCCGGTCAACCCATGAAGGTAGTGATGGATTTCGCTTCTCAGAAAGTGAATTATGGCTTCGGTCTGGAACAGACTAATGCTGAGAGTACCGGTGCCGTATCGACAGTATATGCCGACCAGATTGACAATCGTTCTACATTCAATGTAGGTAATGCCCTGTATGGAAATGTTGCCGGCCTCTATACAATGCAGAAAACAGGAAACGTGTGGGATCAGATTTCTTCGATGGCTATTCGTGGTCCTAAGACGTTGAGCAATCAGGGAATTCTGTTGGTGGTCGACGGACTGGAACGTGATAACAATTATCAGGCTTTGAATTATATCTCACCCGAAGAAGTAGAATCGGTGAGCATCTTGCGCGATGCGGCAGCCATTGCACTATATGGTTTTCGTGGAGCCAACGGCGTAGTAAATATCGTTACTAAACGTGGTATGTATAAGAGTCGTGAGATTAACTTCTCTTACGATCATGGTTTTAACATGCAGACCCGTCTGCCCGAGATGGCTGACTCATATACATATGCTTCAGCTATCAACGAGGCATTGGCCAACGATGGAAAAGCAGCCCGTTATTCGCAGAACGAATTGAATGCTTTTCAAAGTGGCAAGTACCCTTATCTTTATCCCAATGTGAACTGGATGGATGAAGTGTTCCGTGATTTGGGTACAACAGATATCGCTACACTGACTTTCCGTGGCGGTTCAACAAAAATGCGCTACTTTACTATGCTGAATTTGCAGAACAACCGTGGCTTTATAAAGAATCCTATGGCTAGTGGCATCTCTACACAGGACAAGTATTCGCGTTTCAACTTCCGTTCGAATCTGGATATTGATCTGACTTCAACGACACGTTTGCAAACTAATATTTCGGGTGTGTTGAGTGAATTTAGCCGACCCAGTTCTTCGGGCGATAATCTTATTGGAAAACTTTATACTGTACCTTCTGCAGCTTTCCCTGTGAAGACCGAAGACGGTTTGTGGGGTGGTAATAATACTTGGAGTGGCGATTACAATCCTGTCTATCTGGCTCAGGGGCACGGCTATTCACGTGGTAATACGCGTGCTTTGTATGCCGATATGAATTTGCGTCAGGACTTGTCTTCCATTACCGAGGGTTTGGGCGCATCGGTACGTATCGGTTACGATGCCTTGTCTTCGTTTTGGGAAGATTATCGTCGTAGCGACCGTTGGGGAATGACGACTGTGACAGCTTGGGAGAACGGTGAACCGTCTGAATTTTCGAGTGTAACAGGAGGTGCAGTAGGCAGTACTAACGGTTCTTCCAAGCTTGACTGGCAGTATCGTTCGTTCAACTATCAGATGAACGTAGACTGGAACCGCAGTTTCGGCTTGCACGACATCTATACGATGTTACTCTATACATATAAATTCAATGAAGCTACCAATGTTCCTTTGTATACGCAGAGTGCAGGTTGGTACACACATTATGGTTACAACAACCGCTATTTTGCTGACTTTACTTTGATGTTCTCGGCTTCGAATAAACTTGATCCGAACAGCCGTTGGAAACCGGCTCCTACCGTAGGTTTATCATGGGTCATCTCTAATGAAGACTTTATGAAGAACCAGAATATTATCGACTTTATGAAGTTGCGTGCTTCGTTTGGTATCATTAATACAGATAATACTCCGTATGACGGTTATTGGCATGAAGATTTGGTGACTGGAGGAAGTACATATCCCATTGTAGGTGGTGACAACTTCGGTAACGGTGACGGCGGCTGGGCAGAAGCCCGTCTGGCTTCGGTCAACGGAGTACTTGAAAAAGCCTATAAATATAATGTAGGTCTGGATGTTTCGTTGCTGAAAGGTCTGAATTTTAGTATTGATGGCTTTTATGAGCGTCGTTCTGACATTTGGGTAGATGCCAGTGGACGTAACTCTAGTGTATTGGGTATCAGTAGCCCGTATGCCAACGCCGGTATCGTAGACAGTTGGGGCACAGAGTTAGGATTGGATTATAGCAAACAGATTGGCGACTTCAAACTTCGTGTAGGGGGTACCTATTCATTCAACCGTAATGAAATCATTGAAAATCTGGAAGAGCCGAAACCTTATGAATACCTGAGTGCTGTGGGCAGACCTATTGGCCAGGTATGGGGTTTGCAGGCTATCGGTCACTTTGTAGATCAGGCCGATATTGATAACAGTGTTCCACAACAGTTTGGTCCTGTGAAACCGGGTGACCTGAAGTATAAGGATGTGAACAACGATGGTGTAGTTAACTCTAACGATATGGTACCTATGGGTTACAGCACAGCTTGGCCTGAAATTTATTATGGCTTCAATTTGGGGCTGGAATGGAAGGGTTTGGGCTTCAATGCTTACTTCCAAGGTGTTGCCAACTACAGCGCCTGGTTAACTTCAAGTATCTATCGTCCTTTGGTTAACAATACTTCTATTTCTCAGTACGCATACGAGAACCGTTGGACTCCTGAAAATCCCTCGGCCCGTTTCCCGCGTCTGACTACAGAAGAGGTTGATAACAATTTGCAGAATAGTTCTGTATGGTTGCAAGACCGTTCGTTCCTGAAACTTCGTAACTGCGAAGTATATTATAAACTGCCGACAGCTTGGATTGAAAAAATCAAGTTGCGT
Source organism: Bacteroides sp. CAG:633 (assembly GCF_000435115.1). Lineage (NCBI taxonomy): Bacteria > Pseudomonadati > Bacteroidota > Bacteroidia > Bacteroidales > Bacteroidaceae > Bacteroides > Bacteroides sp. CAG:633. The sequence goes on from NZ_FR883010.1 coordinate 16,352, forward strand.
AATGCGAAGGTATATGTCAGAGGTACAGACTTGTTTAGTATCGACCACATTGACATTACCGATCCCGAGGCTATCGGCAATGTATATCCTGCAACTCGTTCTATTCACGTAGGACTTTCAGTGGGTATTTAATTTTACTAACTAACAGACGTTATGAATATGAAATTGAAGAAAGCATGTCTTCTTGTGGCTTGTGCCGCGTTCTTGACTGGCTGTGCCGACAAGATGGACTATCATGAATATCAGACATACGGTCCGGACTACGTGTTCACCGATTTTGGTCGTACGGCCGGTTTTGTGAACAATATCTACGCTTCTTTGGACTATGACTTGCTGGGTAGCGGTTCCCGTGCTTCGGCTTGCGACGAGGCTGAGATGGCCATTACTTATTCGTCAATATTCGATTATACCAACGGAAACTGGAGTGCACTGAATCCTTATTCTTGGTTTGGTTATTATTCTCCTATTCGCGAAGCTAACTATTTTCTGAAGAACGGTGTGGATCGGGATTTTATTGATCACCGTTACGATGTGGATTATCAAGCTCAGATGAAACGTTATAACCGTTATCAGTATGAGGTTCGTTTGTTGCGTGCTTACTATTATTTTTTGCTGGTACGAGCCTACGGGGATGTGCCTTTTACTACTGAAGTGTTGACAGAAGCTGAAGCTAATAGTATCACACGTACACCGGCAGCTGAAGTTTTTGACTTTATTGTGAAAGAATGTGATGCTGTTGCTCCGGAATTGCCGGTTACGTATTATGGTCTGGAAGATGCCTCAGGTGGTACGGATACTCCTGAAACAGGACGTGTGACTCGCGGTATGGCGTTGGCTTTGAAAGCTCGTACATTACTTTATCGTGCCAGCAAGCTGTTCAATCCTACTCAAGACAAAGAACTTTACCGTCAGGCAGCCAAAGCTAATCTTGATGTTATTAATTACTGTAGCGAAAATGGTATCAAACTGGGTAAATATACCGATATTTGGGGCGAGAATAACTGGAAAGCTTCTGAGATGATTTTCGTTCGTCGTGTA
>NZ_FR883011.1:0-36959 GCF_000435115.1 Bacteroides sp. CAG:633
CCTATGGCTACTGTCCGTACGGCTTATGGCCGTTGCGGCGAAGAGTCTACCTTGCTGGTGGCCGCTTTGCGTTCGGTAGGCATACCGGCGCGTCAGGTCTATACGCCCCGTTGGGCGCACACCGACGACAATCATGCCTGGGTAGAGGCCTGGGCTGACGGCAAGTGGCACTTCCTGGGAGCCTGCGAGCCCGAGCCCGTACTCGACTTGGGATGGTTCAACGCCCCAGCCAGCCGGGGAATGCTGATGCACACCAAGGTGTTCGGACGCTACGAAGGCCCCGAAGAAGTAATGTCCGTGACCAATTGCTATACGGAAATCAATGTGATAGACAATTACGCCCCGACAGCCCGTGCCGTGGTGCAGGTGGTGGACGCCGGAGGCAAGCCTGTGCCCGATGCCATTGTCGAGTTCAAACTTTATAATTATGCCGAATTCTATACCGTAGCCCGCAAGCAGACCGATGCCGAAGGTAAGGCCTCGCTGACTGCCGGCAAGGGCGATATGCTGGTGTGGGCATCGAAAGGCGGAAAGACAGGCTTTGCCAAACTCTCTTTCGGCAAGGACAGCGAGCTGCAAGTGAAGCTCGATAAAGAGCCGGGTGCAGCCTTTTCCGTCGATCTGGACATCGTTCCTCCTGCCGAAAGCGCCAACCTGCCCGAAGTAACGCCCGAGCAACGGGCCGAGAACGATCGTCGTCTGGCACACGAAGACTCCATCCGCAATGCCTATACCGCCACCTTCATGACCGACGAGAAGGCGCGTGAGTTTGCCCGTCTGTACCGTTTGGACGAAGATGCCGCTGCCTGCATCTTAGTGGCTTCGCGTGGCAATCATGCCGTCATCACCAACTTCATGGCACGTCTGCGCTCCGACAAGTCGAAGGTAGGCGGTTTCGACCTGCTGCAACGCATCTCGGAGAAAGACCTGCGCGACGTCACCCTCGACGTATTGATCGACCATATGATGTCGCGCCTTTGCACCAATGCCGACCTTTACCGCCGCTATGTGCGCAATCCGCGTGTCAGCAACGAGGCACTGACGCCTTATAAAGCCTTCTTCAACCAGGTGGTTTCCGAGGAAGAGCGCGAAGCTTACGTGGCCGACCCGATGAAACTCGTCTCCTGGGTTTCGGAAAACATCCGTGTGGACAAGAACTGTAATCTGGGTGCTTCGCCCATATCTCCGGCCGGTGTATGGAAAGCCCGTCTGGCCGATCCGCACAGTCGCGACATCTTTTTCGTATCGATGGCACGCAGCATGGGTATCCCCGCACGCATTCACGAAGTGACGGGTAAGGTTCAATTGCTGAACGACAACGGAGCCATTGATGTAGATTTCGAGAAAACAACTTCGGAAGTAGAAGAAGGAAAGAGTGGTAAACTGGTGGCAACTTATACTCCTATTAAGTTGTTGGACAATCCTAAATATTATTCGCACTTCACTTTGTCGAAACTTACCCCCGAAGGCATGCTGCAGTTGCTGACCTACGAAGAAGGCAATGCCAACAATGCGGAAGGCACCACCTGGGCCGGCTTGCTGAAGAACGGTACTTCGCTGGATGCCGGCAGTTATGTGTTGGTCACCGGCACCCGTCTGGCCAGTGGCGCTGTCCTTGCGCGGATGGTTTCATTCAGCATCGAACCGGGACAGACAACCCGCATCGATCTTGTGATGCGCGAAAGTCAGGATGAAGTACAGGTGATAGGTAACTTCAACTCCGAATCGCTCTTTACCCGTTGGGATGGCAAGGCAACGGACGGACAGCAAAGCCTGTTGCAGGCTTGCGGACGCGGTTACTTCGTAGTGGGTGTATTAGGTGTCAACCAGGAACCTACGAATCATGCTTTGCGCGACATAGCTGCCTTGAAAGCCGACCTGGAGAAGTGGGGACGCAAGATGGTGTTGCTGTTCCCCGACGAGAAGCAGGCTTCCAAGTTCACGCCTTCTTCCTTCCCGGCTCTTCCTTCGACGGTGATCTATGGTATCGACACCGACGGCATAGCCGAACAGATAGCCGAGAACATGAAGCTGAGGCGGTCAGGTAATTTACCTGTCTTTATCATCGCCGATACGTTCAACCGTGTAGTCTTCGTCTCGCAGGGATATACCATCGGTCTTGGTGAGCAATTGATGAAGACCATAAAGGGTATTGAATAAGCTGGCAGTGACGGAAGGGATTATGGCTGTTGTGCCTGTGCTCCGAATGTGATTGTTGGAGTCTCTGTTACGAATAAAGCCGGCTCTCACGAATTAGGTATTTCGATGATTGACTGTCGAATTCCTAATCGGTGAGAGCCGGCCTTGTTTGTAACGGATGTATCTGTCTTCTTTCTATGAAGTTCGTTTTCCGCTACCGGCTTCGTAGTGTCAACGTCCCGTAGCCTGCAGATACTCGCGTTTCTTTACTTCATATTGTGCGTACGACTCCACATACTTGTCGCGGCTCTGTTGGTAGAGTGTCTGGGCTTCGAGCAGATCGCTCATTGTACAGGTGCCTGCCTGATAATAATCGGTTTGCAGACGAAGGTTTTCGGTAGCTTGTTCGATGGATTCCATGGCGATCTCCATTTGTTTATAAGCTTCATTCAGTCCGTTCCAGGTGTTAAGCATACGTATTTTTAGCAGTTCGCTTTGGTCGTACAGGGTATTTTCTGCATTTTTCAGTGCCAGTTTCTGCTTCTTTATGTCGTGCGAACCGCCCCACCATCCGCTAAGTGGGATATTGATGGTAGCAAATCCCATCCAGAAAGCATGATCTTTGTCCATCAGGTATTCGTACATGTATCCGCCTCCGATGGCAATGGTTGGCAGGTTCTTGCCGAGGGTCATCTTGTATTGCAGCCGGTTGGCATCGACATTCTTCTTCAACAGGTGATATTCGTTGGTGAGCAGTAGCGAAGCGTCGGGAGTACGATACAACTTCTCAGGACGTTCAGGTAACTGTCCGTCGAGGGGAAGAGAAACGTCGATGCTGTCGGCTGGATGGCCGATGTACTGTGCCAGCAGGCTGCGCGACACGGAAAGCGCATTCTCTACTGTAAGGTTGTTGCTACGTGTCTCGTTCATGCGGAGTTTCACTTGCAACAGATCGTTGCGGTTGGTCAGTCCGGCTGTTACGGAGTTTTCCACGTCTTTATGGATGGCTTTCAGCTGTTCGTCTACTACAGCCAGTGTCTTCAGTTTTTCTTTTAGCATGACTACCTGCCAGAAGTATTGTTCGGTAGTGAGTCTGACTTCGTTTTCCGACTGTCGGCGCTGCAGTTGGTTGACTTCCACGTTTACTTCGGCCAACCGGTTGCCGTTGACGATTTGTCCGCCAGTGAAGAGGGGAAGGGTAGCCGATACTCCTCCCACAACGCCATTCTTCAGCAGCATCATGCTCTGTCCGGGCGCCAGTTCCATTTCGGCAAGTCCTTTATCTGAAAGGAAGCCTCCTCCTGTGGCTCCTACTGTGGGGAAGTAATTGGTGAACGCTTTGCCCTTGTCGTGCCGGGCGGCCGAAAGATTATTGTCGGCATTCTTGATTTGTACGTTGTTATGGAGGGCTTCTTCGATGCACTCTTCCAGGGTGTAAACGTGTTGGGCATACAGGCTGTTGCCGGTCATAAAGGTCAGAGCTGCTGCCCATAGATATTTGTGAAATGAATGTTTCATACTGATGTTTTCTTGAATGTTTTTATTGTTGTTCTAACATGGCGGCTTTTGCCCTTTTTCTCGAACTTCCTCTGAATATCAGCAGATAAGCGGCCGGCAGTACCGTGAGCAGGAAGAGCATGGTGATCAGTGTGCCGTAGCAGATCACTGTTCCCATAGGCATCCAAAGTCCGCTTCCTCCCAGTATCATGGGGATTACTCCCATTGAGGCGGCAACCGATGTCAGGAAGATAGGACGCATACGGCGGCGGGCAGAGTGGTAGATGGAATCGCGGACGCAGAGACGTTCAGTCTTCCGTAGTTCTTCCGCATAGTCTATCATAATAATGCCGTTGCGGACAATGATTCCCATCAGGCTGACGATACCCAGTACACAGGTTACACTGAAATCCACTCCCTGTATCCAGATACCTGCTGCCGTACCGAATACGCAAAGCAGCATGCTACAGAAGATAAGGGCGGCAATGGATACTTTCTTGAAGTGGAATACCAGAATGAAGAAGATGACAACAGCGGCTACCATCAGGCCGGCCATTACGGGGGGCATCTTGTCTTCGTTGTCTTCTACATCGCCACCATATTTCAAAGATACACCCGGCGAAAGGTCAAAGTCTTTCAGGGCATTTTGTATCTGGCCGGTTTTTTCCATACCGTTTTCTCCCCGTTGCAGTTCGCTTTGTACGGTGATGGTATAGATGCCGTTTCGACGTACGATTTGTCCGTCTTCCCATGCGGGAACAACATCAGCCACTTGTCTCAAGGGTACTGTAGTAAGTCCGTTGCCGGCAGGAATCTGTTCGTTTCCGATAGCCGATAAGGTAGCGTTGTCGGCATTGTCTCCTTTTAGTACAATAGGAATGGAGTAGTCCCCTTCCCATACCTGGGCAAGTGGAATACCGCTGTTGTAGCGCATGGCCAGTGTTGATTCTACTGTCAGATTACTGATGCCCAGACGGGAGGCTTCATCTTCGTGCAACACGACGTTCAGGGCTGCCTGAGGTTCGTTTACATCACTTTGGATCAAGATCAGACCGGGTATCTTGTGGAGTTCTTCTTTGATTCGTTCGGCATCTTGTTTGACGGCTTGCCAGTTTTCTCCGCTCAATCTCAGTTCGATGGGGTAAGCGGCTTCGCTGTAGCTCAGCTGCTTGAAGCGTATGCGGGCATTGGGGAAATAATTCGAGTATTTCGGAGCATACTCATCAAGCAGTTCAACGGTTTCCTTGTTTCCGGTTGTATTGACGATGAACTGTGCGAAATTACTACCTGCTATCTGGGGCGCATAGCTGTTCTGGAAGCGGGGCGAAGCGCATCCCTTGAAGGAGGCTACGCTCACTACGCGTGAGTCTTGGCGTAAGATGTGCTCCAGACTGTCTGCTACTTCGGCGGTTTGTTCCACGCGTGTACCGTTGGGCAGGAATATTTCAACAGCAAACTGATTGCGGTCAGCAAAAGGCATCAGCTGTTGTGGCAGGTGTTGAAGCCAGACGGCACCCGCTACAATGGACAGGAGCCCGATGCCAAGGGTATATATCGGATGAGCCATGCAGACGTCGAGCAGCCGGTTGTAGTAACGTTGCAGCAGGTCGAGGAAGGAAAAGCTTTTTCCTCCGGCTTTCTGTTGCAGAGGTTTGCGGATGAACCAGAATTGCATGAAAGGGACCAGCATGGTGGCTACCAGTAATGAAACACCTAGTACAATGGTAATGGCCCAGGGGAAACTGAGCAGGAAGTCGTGTATCATTCCTGTGGTGGTAAGCAGGAATGGGAAGAAAGTAATACTGATGGCGAGTGTGGCCGAGAAGATGGACTTGAAAAAGTGCATCGTACTGCGGATGGAAGCATGCCAGCGCGAGCAACCTTCTCCGATCATTTCCAGATAACTGTCGATGATGACGATGGAGTTGTCCACAATCATTCCGAGGGTAACAATCAGTGCAGCCAGTGTAACTGTATTCAACTCGATGCCGAACGCTTGAAACAAACCAAGCGAAATAAATATGGTGATAGGGATGGTAGAGGCAGCTACCAGTGCGACACGCATAGGGAGCAGAATCATGACTACCAACACTACAGCCAGAATGGCTATCAGCAATTCGCGCAGGAAGTTGACAACACTGTCGCCCACCACTTGGCTTTGGTCGGTGATGCGAAACAGGCTGACGTCTTGTGGCAGTTCTTTCTGGAAGTTATCCAACACTGCATTGATGTCTTCACCCATTTTTACGATGTTCTGTCCTTTCTTCATTTCTACGGAGAGCAGGATGCACTTCTTTCCGTTGTTGGTGATGCTGCTTTCCATTTGCGGGTATTCCTTGACGACACGCGCCACGTCTTTCAGCCGGATGTTATTGCCTTGCGGATCGGTGTAGATGATCTGTTGCTGTACGTCGTAAAGGGTGTTCAGCGATTTGGCCACATAGATGGGGCATGTGTATCCTTCGGCGTTCACCCGTCCGCCTGTCGTGGCAAATCCTTTCTGCATCAGGGCAAGCGACAGTGTCTTTTCACCCAGTCCGTATTGCGAAAGGCGTTCGGGGTCGATGTAGATGGAGATCTGCTCTTTCCGCAGACCGCTTACGCTCATGCGTCCTACGCTGGGGATGCGCCGCAGTCGTTCTTGTAAAACGTCCATATATTCATCGAGTTCGCGATAGGTCTTTTCTTCACTTTCCATGGTGATGAGCAGGGCAGAGGTATCGCCGAAGTCATCCATCACTTGTACGGCCAGTACGTTGGAAGGCAGTTGCGACTTGAAGGTGGCAATGCCGTGTTTGAACTTGCTCCAGAATTCATCTTTATTGTTCAGATCATCATTCAACTCTACTTGTATGTAGACAATCCCATCCCGGCTTTTCGAGATAGTTTTTTCTTTTTTGACTTCCTTATAGCTGAAGATATAGTCTTCAAGCGGTTTGGTAACCTGTTCGACCATTTCTTCTGAAGTATTGCCGGGGGCTACTGCTACGACGATTCCCTGTCGGATGGTGAAATCGGGGAATTCATTTTTACGCATATTGGGCAGCGAATAGATACCGAATGCTATCAGGCAGCAGGTGGTCAGGATAATGATCTGCCTGTAGTGCATGGCCCATTCAACCATGGTACGTTTTTTCTTGGTGTTCATAATGTCTCGAACTTTATAGGGTTGTTAGAATACGATGGGAGTACCATTGCAGACTTTCTGTCTGCCTTCCACGATGATTTGGTCGTTGCTTTTTAGACCAGCAACTACGGTAACACCTGTCGGTGTGAATTCACCACAGCTGACGATTCGTTTCTCCGCTTTTCCGTTGTTGTTCAGCCAGACAAAAGACTGGTTGTTCTCGTCCAGCTGGACAATGTTGGCTGGGATGATGTATTGGGCAGTTGAATCTTTTTTCTGGAGAGCTACTTCTGCTACCATGCCTGGCATCAGACTTTTTCCGGCGTCTGTTACACGCATTTTGACGTCGTACGAGCGAGATAATGGATTGGCAACGACTCCTTTTTCGGTGACTGTGGTCTCGAATATCCGGTTGTTTAAAGCTGGTACGGATACTTCTGCTTTCTGCCCCAAAGTAATGTCTGATATTTCGGTTTCGGGGACAGAGATTTTAATCTTCAGTAGGCGGGTTGTGACCAGTTGTACTACAGGAATGCCTGGTGCTACGTTTTGTCCTACTTCGATGTTTTTTTCGGCAATTACACCACTGAAGGGGGCGTACAGTTTGCAGTCGTTCAGGCTTTTTCTGGCTATTTCTTCGGTGGCACGGGCTTGTTGCAGAGTGCTTTCTGCTTCTACCCATTTTATTTCGGGCAGGCTTCCCTTGTCATGCAGTTCTTTTAATCGTTTCCAGGCGTCTTCGGCTTGTTGCAGGGTGGCTTGGGCTGCATTGTAGCTGCTTTGTAGAGAAGTAGGGTTCAGTGAGGCTATGAGTTGTCCTTTTGTAACTTGTTCTCCCAGGCTGACATATACTTTGTCTACGGTGCCCATGACAGAGAAGCTGAGCGATGTTCCGTTTTCTGCTTCTACTGTTCCTGAATACTTTGACTCTTCGTTTCCCGAATAACTCGACACTTCCATGATCTTCACTTTTACAGGCTCTTTTTCTTCGACCTTGTTATTACTTTTGCATCCGGCTATACATACAGCCAGAAGCAACATTCCGCTGAATTTAATCATTTTCATTTTCTGATATTTCTTTTATTTTTCGGCGCAAAGGAATGAATGTTTGCCTGATTTCTGTTTATCTGCATTTTGGTAAAAGTGTTCTATTTTGGAAGTGTGCTGTGAAAAATGGAAATAGAGAACACTTTCTATATCTTTCGGACAAATACATATCGGGGGAAAAGCAGTTAATTTGCAAACAAAAAACAGATAAAGAGAAGATGAAAGGAAATTTGGATACCCCCGTGATGCAAAAGGCTACGATATACAATGACGGTGATTTGGCCTTTCTTGATGATCTGAGTGATTTGAAATTGGATTCAATGGTTCAAAATGAGATTTTTGTAATTGCATTGTGTCTTCAGGGCAAAGCTTCGTTGCATATCGATGGCGTTCCTTACGTGGCCTATCCGAATGATATTTTTATTTGTCCGCCCAATGTGATTATAAACGACTGCTTGCTTAGTGTTGATTTCAAGTGTTATTGTATTGGGATGACTCTTTCCTATATACAAGAAATAGTACCGATGGCCGATTGCAATTGGGATGTCCGGTTGTGGTTTCAAAATCATCCCCACGCTTCACTTTCGCCTCACGATGCGGAAGAATTCTGCCGTTATTACGAATTGCTATGCTACAAGGCTTCGCACAGTTATGTCAACCAAAAGAAGGTGATAGATGCCCTGATGCTGGCTTTTGTGTACGACATGCAAAATGTTATGGAAAAGATTGTCCGGATTAATCCACGGCCGTTTACGTCGGGCGAACAGCTGTTCAAAAACTTCATAGAATTGCTTTCTTCGTCTTATCCTAAAAACAGAAGAGTCGAGTTCTATGCTGACAGACTGCATGTTACTCCCAAGTATCTTTCATCTGTCTGTAAGAAAATTGGGAAAAAAACGGCTTCGCAATTCATCGATCAGGCTGTATTGAAAGACATCGAATACTTGATGAAGCATTCTTCGAAGAGCATCAAGGAAATTACTGCAGAACTAGACTTTCCCAGTTTGTCTTTTTTTGGTAAGTATGTAAAGAAACATTTGGGGCTTTCACCTAAAGCCTATCGCGAGCAGGCCATTTACGATACATTTCCTTTAACCGAGGATGAGCAAACTGTTTGATTTAATTCAGAGAGAAAAATGATACGTGGATAGTAGATTTTTTATTATTTTTGCTGGCGCATCGAGGTGACATTAGATGCAATGATCGATAAAAAGTCTATTAATCAGCGTATTAACAATTCGTATGTATACAGTTATCAAACGCATGGAGGTATCGGCTGCACACAGTCTGAGCCTTTCTTATCGTAGCAAATGCGAGAATTTGCATGGTCACAATTGGATTATCACAGTGTATTGCCGTTCGAAGGAGCTGAATGCCGACGGAATGGTAGTCGACTTCAGCCACATCAAGCAGGTGGTGAAAGAGAAACTCGATCACCGCAATCTGAACGAAGTACTTCCTTTTAATCCTACAGCCGAAAACATAGCCCGTTGGGTATGTGAGCAGATACCCACCTGTTTTAAAGTTGAAGTGCAGGAGTCTGAGTCAAACATGGCTGTCTATGAGAAAGATTAATGAGATATTCTATAGCCTGCAAGGCGAAGGATTTCACACGGGTACGCCTGCGGTATTTGTACGTTTTTCGGGCTGCAACCTGAAGTGCTCTTTTTGCGATACGCAGCACGAAAGCGGAGTGATGATGTCCGATGACGATATCGTGGCCGAAGTCTGCCGATATCCTTCTACGATGGTGATTTTGACGGGTGGCGAACCTTCGCTGTGGATCGACGAGGCGTTTGTCGACCGTTTGCACGAGGCAGGAAAATACGTCTGCATCGAAACCAACGGTACCCGTCCTCTTCCAGCGAACATCGACTGGGTGACCTGTTCGCCCAAGCAGGGTGGAGAGTTGAGGCTGACGCGTATGGACGAAGTAAAGGTGGTGTACGAAGGGCAGGATTTGGCCTGTTACGAGCAGCTGCCTGCCAGACATTTCTTCCTCCAGCCTTGTTCGTGTCTGAACACAGCCGAGACGGTGGCTTGCGTCCTGGAGCATCCGCGTTGGAGGCTTAGCTTGCAGACGCATAAGCTGATCAATATTCAATAAAATGATTAATAATACATTATAATCTGATGAACCCATGAAGGTAGGTTTGTTTATTCCATGTTATATCAACGCCATCTATCCGCAAGTGGGAGTGGCGTCTTACAAACTGCTGAAAAGCCTGGGGGTGGATGTCGATTATCCGCTCGACCAGACTTGTTGCGGCCAGCCGATGGCCAATGCGGGCTTTGAAGGCGAAGCCTCGAAACTGGCCGGTCGATTCGAGGACTTGTTCAAGGCTTACGACTACATTGTAGGCCCCTCGGCCAGTTGTGTGGCCTTTGTGAAACTGAATTATCCCAGCATATTGAAGCACGAAGGACATCAGTGTCAAAGTGCAGGGAAGATATACGACTTGTGCGAGTTCGTACACGATGTACTGAAGCCTACGTCGCTGAAAGCCAGCTTCCCCCACAAGGTGAGCATTCACAACAGCTGCCACGGCGTGCGCGAGTTGAACCTCTCGTCGCCCAGCGAGCGCAACATTCCTTATTACAACAAACTCCGCGACCTGCTGTCGATGGTGCAGGGGATCGAAGTCTTCGAACCCGCCCATCCCGACGAGTGCTGCGGCTTCGGAGGCATGTTTGCCGTCGAAGAGCAGGCGGTGTCCGTCTGCATGGCGCAAGACAAAATCAGGCATCACATGGAGACGGGAGCCGAATACATCACCGGCGCCGACAGCTCATGCCTGATGCACATGCAGGGTGTCATCGACCGTGAGCACCTGCCCGTGAAAACCATTCATATTGTCGAAATATTAGCTTCACAACTATGAGTACCAAGCATTCAAGAGCCGCCGAGAAGTTCCTTCAGAATAAGGACATGGTGGCATGGCACAACGAAACCCTCTGGATGGTGCGTGCCAAACGAGATAAGATAAGCCGTGAGCTGCCCGAATGGGAGGACTTGCGCGAGAAGGCCTGTCAGCTGAAACTATACTCCAACAGCCACCTGGACGAGTTGTTGGTAGAGTTTGAAAAGAATGCAACAGCCAACGGCGCCATTGTGCATTGGGCTAAAGATGCCGAAGAATATCGTCAGATCATCTACGACCTGCTCAGCAGCCACGGTGTGAAGCGCTTTGTAAAGAGTAAGTCCATGCTTTCCGAAGAGTGCGAACTCGATCCCTTCCTGATATCGAAAGGTATCGATACTGTAGAGACCGACTTGGGCGAGCGCATTCTGCAACTGATGCATCTGCCGCCCAGTCATGTAGTGTTGCCCGCTATTCACATCAAGCGGCAGCAGGTGGGCGAGCTCTTCGAAAAAGAGATGGGAGCCGAAAAAGGCAACTATGATCCTACTTATCTGACGCACGTAGCCCGCAAGAATCTGCGTAATATCTTTCTGAATGCGGATGCAGCCATGACAGGAGCTAACTTCGCAGTAGCCTCGACGGGCGATGTGGTGGTGTGCACCAACGAAGGCAATGCCGACATGGGCATGTCCTGCCCTAAGCTGAACATATCGGCTTTCGGACTCGAAAAGATTGTGCCCGACATGGATGCGTTGGGTGTTTTTACTCGCTTGCTGGCACGTTCGGGCACCGGACAACCCAGCACTACCTATACTTCACATTTCCGCTCGCCGCGTCAGGGTGGTGAGTATCACATTATCATCGTAGATAACGGACGTACAGAGATGTTGGCCAATGCCGACCACATCCGCCTGCTGAACTGCATCCGATGCGGAGCGTGTATGAATACCTGCCCTGTCTACCGGCGGAGTGGGGGATATTCGTACACCTACTTCATCCCCGGTCCCATCGGCATCAATCTGGGCATGGCTCACGACCCGCAGAAGTATTACGACAACCTGTCGGCTTGTTCGCTTTGCTTGTCTTGCTCCAACGTTTGCCCGGCCAAGGTTGACCTGGGCGAGCAGATATACAAATGGCGTCAGGGTTTGAAAGCCATCGGCAAGGCCAGCACCGAGAAACAATATATGTCGGAAGGTATGGAATTCCTGATGGAGCGTCCGCACCTGTTTAATGCTGCTTTGTGGGCAGCTCCGATGGTGAATGCCTTGCCTCGGTTTATGAAGTACAACGGACTGAACGACTGGGGAAAGGGACGTGAATTGCCCAAGTTTGCTTCCGAGTCGTTCAACGAAATGTGGAAGAAGAATAAAGTTCAAGGAAAGGAGGAGAAATAACCATGAGCAGCCGTGATGAAATTTTAAACAAGATACGCCTCAACACCCGCCAGCGTTTCGATTATCCCCAGTGGGCGGTGAAGGCAACGACTTATGCAGACAAGATCAGTCAGTTTTGCGATGTCAGCCGTCAGGTGGGAGGCAATGCCGTTTTGTGGCAAGAGGGCGACACCCTCGACTCGCTGATTCGTACTTACTTCCCCGAGGCGCGGAGCATTGCTTCGAACCTGCCCGAAGTAACATGTGCTACGCTCAATCCTGACGATTTGGAGCGTGCGCAGGAGCTGAACGGCATTGATCTGGCTGTTGTTCCGGGGGAGATAGGAGTGGCCGAAAACGGCGCTGTGTGGATACCTCAGGCCGTGAAGCATAAGCTGCTCTATTTCATAGCCGAGGCCTTGCTCATCGTTGTCGACCGCAACCGCCTTGTCAACAACATGCACGAAGCCTATGCTGCTCTGAAGTCGGAGGCTTATCCTTATGGGGTCTTCATCTCGGGTCCTTCGAAGACGGCCGACATCGAGCAGGCATTGGTGATGGGGGCCCACGGAGCCCGCAAGGTGCTGGTGGTGCTGAAGTAATGCTGCACACACACAAGGGGGCTTAGAAGTAAGAAAACGAGAACGGAAACAGAAAGAAAAACTATTTCAGCGTCTTGTACGACAGGATGTGGCAGCTGATGCCCGCGGCCAATGCCAGCAGCAACAGCTTCAGCCATACTTGCGGAAGCAGAAAGACTACGCAGTAGAGGATGGTGAGCCACGTCAGGCCTACGGAGACGATTTTGGCATGAAGCGGTATGGCTTTATGTTCGCGGAAGTTGCGGATGTAAGGGCCCAGCCGCTTTTGTCGTAGCAGCCAGTCGTACAGGCGTGGCGAGCCGCGGAAGTAGAGGGCTGCCGTCAGCAGCAGAAAGGGGGTGGTGGGCAGTATCGGCAGGAAGATGCCGGCTACGCCCAGTGCAAGCGACAGGCTTCCGAGGATGATGTAGAGGGTCTTCATGGTGCGCAAAGATAATGTATTGGCAGTGATTGGAGGAGTGCTGTCGAGAATTTTTTTATGTTTGCCGATTTTTCATTGATTAAAGTCTGCTCTGTTTCGCTTGTCATGATTGGATAATAGATGTTCTTTTATACTATAGATTGACATATTTTCACTTCCTTTTAGTTTTAATTTGTAAGTTCGTTTAATGCTTAACAATTATACGAGAATATGTATATGAGAAAAAAAACAGAATTACCATTGTCTATGGGGGAAAAGGACTTCTTTCAATTGGTCGCTGAACGTATTAAAAACTTTAGCAGGAAGGGAAAATATAAAACAGCGGCTAATTATCGTTGTGCATTGAAGCAATTTATGGCTTTTCGTCAGGGATTGCCTATCTCTATTATGGATATTTCAACTTGTATTATGAAGGATTTTCAGGATTTCTTGGTTCAGAAAGGGTTGAAAATGAATACCATTTCATTGTATATGCGTATGTTGCGTGCTGCTTATAACTATGCTTGGGATGATGATTTTATCGAAAACGAGAGACGTCCGTTTCGTAAGGTTTTTACAGGGCAGGAAAAAACGCGAAAACGAGCTTTGTCGCAGAAAGTTGTTAGGCAGATTGTTAATATTCATTTGAACGATCCGGCATTGGAGTTTGTACGTGATCTTTTTCTGTTTAGTATTTATATGCAGGGAATGCCGTTCGTTGACATGGCTTATTTGAAGAAATGTCAGTTACAGAATGGATACATTGTTTATCGACGTCGGAAAACCAATCAAACATTAAAGGTGAAAATAGTTCCTTTAGCTCAGAAAATAATAGATCGGTACGAAACAAAGGGAGGAGAATTTTCTTATTTGTTTCCAATTCTTTCTGACGGTCATAGAGATACTCCTATAGTATATGCCAGTGCTTTGCGGCTTTACAACAAACGTCTTGAACGTATATCCAAGCTTATAAATTTGAATGAGCCTTTGACTTCTTATGTTAGTCGTCATACGTGGGCTTCGTTGGCCAGGGCATGTGGCATTAGCGATACTATAATTAGCGAGGCCATGGGGCATACCAATATAGAAACAACGACTATTTATCTTGCAGCATTGGATACCGACATCATTGCTACGGCTAACGAAAAGCTCATTAAGTCACTGATGCGATAGTATATATGGTGTTTTTTATTTTCTAACAAAGTTGGGGCATTTCATGCAAAAGAAGTAATTTTGCAGAGGAAATGCACTTCTTCCTCTTTGTAAGAGGAAGAATTACATAGAAGGGTCATCTTGTTTTCGGCTGCAAAATTAGAAATAATATGAAGAAAGAGACCTATAATAATGGACTAAAAATCTACGAAAAACGTCCATTTCCTAAAATGTTACAAACAGCCGTTGATATATAAATAGGATTCGAGATTAGATTCCCTGCTTATTTCATATCCTTATTATATAATATGTAATATGTCATAAACTGGAGTCTTTATCCGCATTCCTTTTTATTTCGTTTAAGCATTCCGCACGTAGTTCCGTGGGGGCTTTCCCAAAATGCTCTTTGCAGAATGAGGTCAAGTAATTTGCCGTAAAATTGTATTTCTCTGCTAATTCTGCAATAGACATCTTACTCATTATAATATCACGCAGTAGCTTTACTTTCTTTTTCTGAATCATCCATTGTTTGGCTGAAGTGCCAAATGAATCATAAAACTTACGTTTGAAACATGAGGGAGACATATTAAGAACTTTGCTTAATTCACTTACAGTATTCACATGAGAATACACTTGCATCACTTTACTTTTAAAATCATCATCTTTTCCAAGCATTGGTGCAAACATTGCTGCAAGATCTTCCCGACAGTATAGTCCACGTAATTCTATGAAAATCATTTCCATTTTTATGCGTTGATAATGAATACATGACAGACCGATATTAAGTATATCACGGGTAGCCTCAAGCTCTTTTAATAATAGTGGGTGGATGGGTAATGAAGCAATACTAGAATTCATGTTTGCATTTGGCTGTATGTAATTTTGTAATTGTTCTATTGAAAGTTTGTTGCATAAAGCTATGTTTCTGGTAAAAGAACAACGCAGCATTATCGTATCTTCTAATACATGACCATAAAAATTGCCCCCAATAGGAATTAAAAACATTTTTGAGGCTTCGACTTTTTGTTTTAAAACAGAATCTGTTGCTATTTCCAATTTTCCGGTTAATACAAATAAAAGTGTGGAACGTTCTAAAGCTTCTTTAAGAATCATTTGGTTTTTGCTCAATTCGATTACTTCCCAAATAGCTCGTTCATCAGATATGTAGTTCTCACATATTAGATGTTCTGCTTTGTACTTTATCCCATCAAATTTGTTTTGTATAACTTTCATTGCACTTTATGTTTAAATCTAATATTTATTTTTAACTGATTATCAGATATATACACTATGGATTTCAGGCGATTCTTCCTCTTACAAAGAGGAGGAATGATAGATGGTGCGTTATGCAATAAAACAAATAAAATAAATATGAAGCGTATTTTTTTACTTCTATTATTAGGGGTAATGTGTATGGTGCAGAGTGTTCGTGCACAAGATGTGGCGTTGAAGACTAATGCCCTATATTGGGCGGCGACTACTCCAAATCTGGGTGTGGAAGTAGCTTTGAGCCCGAAATATACACTCGATTTATCAGCTGCTTATAACCCCTGGACATTCAAGGATGACAAAAAAATGAGGTTCTGGTTGGTGCAGCCCGAAGTGAAATATTGGTTATGTGAAAAGTTTGAGGGACATTTCTTCGGATTGCATCTGCACGGCGCACAATTTTATGGAGGATTCAGTGAGAAACGTTATGACGGATATTTGGCCGGTGGGGGAGTGACCTATGGCTATAACTGGATTCTTTCGCCTCACTGGAACCTGGAAGCTGCCTTCGGAATAGGTTATGCGCGTTTGTGGTTTAAGGAAACCCCGCGCATACATTGTATCAAGTGTGAGACAGACCGGAGGAAAAACTACTTTGGCCCTACCAAGGCTGCCGTTTCGTTCATTTATATCTTCTAAGTAAGAGAAATATTCTTTGAGTATGAGACAACACTTTTGTTATATTATTGTAGCTGCTGCTTGCCTGTGTGCATCGTGTAACACGCAGAGGAAAGTAGCTGAAACTGCTATTACTGTTACCCCGGCTTATTGCCAGTTGACTTCCGGTACAGACAACCGGGCTGAAATGGAACTGAATTTCCATATTCCCGAAAAGACATTGTCGAAACGATCGCGGCTGGTCATTACACCTCAGCTGATGGTTGGCGACAGTGTATATGATGAGTATGATCCGGTTGTGGTGGAAGCTGGGATTTATGCCGATAAACTTCGACGTAAGGAGGTTCTGGAAGGTTATCATGACCCTTATAAAGAGCAGAAACGGCAAGTGGACGATGCTACCGCTGCTTTTACCTTATCTTATCATGAGTCGGTTGTTTTGCCTGCTTCGGCGGATACGGCGCGGATTGTTGCTGTGGTTTCGACAGACGGATGCGGACAGTGTACGGGTATTGATACGCTTGAAATGGCTTCCATTGTGCGGGCATTGGCCTATGTGGAGTGGATTGAGCCTGTTTTCACCATCCGTCCTAAAATTGTTGAGGGAAAGGGAGAAGCACGTTTGCAGTTTGCCATCAACCTTTATGACATAGACTTGGATATGGGCAACAACCGTGCCGAACTGGACAGCATGTTGCAGGCACTTACCCCTGTGCTGACCGATACGCTGGCTACGGTAAACAGCTTTACTGTCTATGGTATGGCTTCGGCCGACGGTTCGCTGAAGTTCAATACTGCACTGGCGCGCAATCGTGCCAACGCCGCTATGCAGTACGTGGCTCATCGGTTGGGGCTGACCGACAGACAGATGGAGCGTATCCGTATAGATTCGCGTCCGGAGGGCTGGCAGCCTGTGCTTCGGGCCATGAAACTCGACTCGCATCCCGATACGGCCCGTGTGGCCGATATTCTGCAACGCCTGGCCGACAAAGACGATGATGCGCAGGAGCGGCTGATCAGGCGTCTGGCCTGCTGGCAGGACATCCGTGAGAAATATCTGGCCAAAGACCGCAAGGTAGAATATACTTATTCTTATACTATACGTAGTTTTACTACCGACCGTGAGGTGCTTGACATGTATGCCAAACGGCCCGATGCTTTCAACGAGGAGGAGTTGCTGCGTGCTGCCACGTTGATGAAGACCGATGCCGAGAAAATAGAGGTATATCGTACTTTGCTCGCGCGTTTCCCTCGCTGTGAGACGGCTATCAACAATCTGGCTTATCTTTATCTGCGTGCCGGTATGGAGGCCGAGGCACGTACGCTGTTGCAGAAGTTGCCGGAACGTTACCCCGACTTGGAAAGCAAACAGCTTAAAATCAGAGAGGAGGCGGCACGATGAAACGATGGAAACATACCTCCATGCTGCTGGTCCTGATGGCGGGGTTGCTTTTGGCATCGTGTATTCGCGACGACTTGCAGCCTTGTCCGCCTCTCAGTGTCAGAATCGGCATCAAGGACATCAACTACTTCAATATCGATGCCGTAGAGAATGTTACGGGGCTGGATCATCGGCTGGACGAGAACTTGCCTTTCCGTTCCTATATACAGAAGCTGTTCTATGTGCTTTACGACATCGACCGCCAGCAGACGGTCAGCGTACAGCATTTGCACGAGGTGCAGGGCGATGCGCGTCTGGCTACGGCCTATTTGCCCGAGGATTTGCCTTTCGGCCGGTATGTCCTGCTGGTATGGGCCAACATTGAGAGCGAGGAAGGTATCCTGGCCGACGGGAAGCTGGGTACTTATAGTCTGCATCATAACAATGTGGAAGGTTACGATGTCTATATGACCTGCGACACGTTGCTTTACGACGAGTGGAACTATGACTATACTGTCCGGTTGGAGCGCATCAAGGGTAAGTTGCTTATCGAGGGTGTGAACCTGCCAACCGATATCAACTGGAGCCGTAAGGCCATTACCGACCTTTGTGGTAAGGTGGATTATCATTTTTCTTACGAGCCAGACTCTACCGAGTATGTGGTGGTAGAGTCCGACTGGTCGGATCATCCCTCCAGCCGGGTGGTGACGGATACGTATTTGTCGCCCACTGCGGTTAACGGTGAGAAGAGTACCGTTTATGTGCGCTTCTTCGACGACCCTTCCATGAGTGTGCCTGTGACTGTGCCGGCCAATGTGGACATCACCATGAGGCGCAACGAGATTACCGTGTTGCGTTATGTGTACGATGCCGATTCGGGTGGCTTTGTCATTTCTACTTTGGTCGATGATTCCTGGCAGGTGATACACGATATGGGACTGGAGTAAGTGGTGCGGAGTATTGGGTCCGGAATGTGTCGATATAACGATTGAATGATTGGAGTTTATTAACCTATATTATTAACTAAATTCTTAAAACAATGAAGAAGAATTATTTAATGATGGCTGCATTCGCCACAGCTTTGGCGTTTACGGCATGTAGCAGCGAGGAAGAAATTCCGGCTGCAGGTAGTGAAAACGGGACTATGGGTCTCACAGAAGATGTAATCGAGATTGCCATCTCGAATACGGGTGTAGGTTCTACAAGGGCTGCACGTCCGGTGGGCAGTTCGGCTGCTGATAACAATGTGAACAAGGTAAAGCTTGTGTTTTTTGCAGGTAACAGCACTACTCCTGTAACGTTGGGCTCTGAAAGTGGTCAGCTGAATTTGACTGTAGTTGGCGGAGAATCAGGCTATTCTATTTCTGACGGTGTCATCAGCTATACTTCCGCTGACGTTGCCGAAGGTGTGCCGGGTACTACTGACCGTGAAGAAAAAGTGGCTAAAATCAAAGTGAGTGGTTTAACTGCTGGTACGACTTATACTATCGTAGCTTATGGATACAATGGAGATAGCTTCCCTTATGGAACGGAAACGCAGGTAGTTGATAAATATTATTATCAGACAGGAACTCATTCTTTGTCTGGCTCTTCTCTTGAAGAGGTTTTTGCGGCCAAGACTACAGCCAAAACGACTGACAATTTAGGAACTGCAGAGACTCCGGTTGTGAAGTTTACTTCGAGTGTACGTATTGAGCTGACTCGTCAGGTAGCCGGTATGTTGGCTTACTTTAAGAATGTGCCTGCTACTATTGATGGCGATAAGGTTACAAAAGTAACTGTTGAAGCGAATGATAAGTCTAAAGGTTTCTATTTCCCTGCTGCAGTATGGGGAGAAGAAGCTGGTAAGCATGCCGAATTTAACGGAATTGATGATGAAACAAGTTCGGGGAATGACGTGCTGCTGACTTTTACAATTGGTGAAGGAACTCAAATTGATGAAGAAAATAATACCTACAAGTTCGGTGAAAGTAATGGTGTCGGTAAGAAATATCAGCTTGCTGATGAAGTATCATCAAATGCTCCTGCTGATCTTGTATGTGAAGATTACACCCTTTTTGGTGGTCGTTTCATTTTACCGTATAGCCAACATATTGCTACTGGTGATGCTACTTTGGTTGTGAAGCTGCAAGGTGATGGCGGTAAAGTATTGAAAACTTTGAAGGTTACTACTTCTCAGTTTAAGAGCGATTTGAGCGGCACTAAGTATCTATATGATATTCTTTGCAACAACTTCTATTCTATCGGTAAAAAAATGGCTACGGAAAGTACGGATGGTGGTACAGATCCTGAGGAACCTGATGAACCAGCCGACCTCAGTTCTACAGACGAGATTACAGTCCTCATCAACGACGCTTGGGAAGTGATCCACGACATGGGTCTGGAATAAATATCTCCTTTTATATCTTTAATCAATGGAGTAGGGTGCGAGCAATGCGCATCCTACTTTATCAATAATCTATTAATCCTTAAAACAAGAATAACCATGGCAGAAGACATCAAATATCAGATTAATGCACAGTTGGCTGATAATGCGCTGACTCCCGACAATGCAGAAGACAAGATTGCTGTACCCGTTTCGCTGGGTTCGGCAGGTCAGGAACGCATTCTGGCAGAGATGAAGGCCGAAGATTCCGGTCTGCGCCCCGAAACCATCCTCCATGTGTTCGAACTGGAGAAGCGTGTCATCAAGCGTCTGCTGATGACCGGCTATAATGTCAATACCGGCCTTTATCATGCTTCGGTCGATTTTCGCGGCATTGTGACCGGCGGTCAGTGGAATCCGGAGGAGAATTCTATTGTGGTGAACTTCAACGTGGGTGCCGATCTGCGCGAAGCTATCAGAAATACGACTGTCAACATCATCGGCAATAAGGAAGCTGCCATTTCTGTCAGCGGCATGCAGGACGTTGCCACTCGTGCTACCGATGCCAGTGCCACTCCGGGACGGGCCTTTACTCTCAGCGGAAAGAATATCCAGCTGGCAGGCAAGGATCCCGCAGTGGGACTGGTCTTGGTCGATGCCGACGGCACCGAGACGCAGGTGACGACCGACCTTTGGGTGGTGAACAAGCCTTCTACGGTGACTTTCATTGTTCCTGCCGAGCTGGCAGCTGGTACCTATACCTTGCGGCTTACTACGCAGTACAGCGGCAACTCTTCGTCGCCGCTGAAGAATCCGCGTAGCGTGGAGAAGACACTCTACGTAGGCACCAAGCCTCCTACATCGGGTGGCTCTGCCGGCGGCGACAGCCAGGAAGGTGGAGGCGAAGACCCGCTGGGCTAAGCTTCCTTTTTCCGGAAGGCTGCGGCAACCGTTTCCCTTGCAGGTATGGCAAGGGCTCCCTTGCCGGTGCGATAAAGGTCCCCTTGCCCCTGTGGCAAGGGCTCCTTTGCCCCCGTGGCAATAAGCTATGAATGAATGAGAGCGCGTCTGTGTGAAATCGCAGACAGAATATGATAACGAAAAAAAACAAAGTAATGAAAATCATCTCCCGACTTATCACCGCCATTGTGTTAGTTGCAACGCTTGTCCTGAGTGCTTGTCAGGACGAGGAGTTTGCACCGTTCCCTTCCGCTTCCGTGCCCGATGCTTCCGGAGTGACCCGTGCCCTGAATGCCACTTCTTCGCTGAAGCAGAATGCTGACGGCACATGGACGGCCAACTGTCGCGTACCGCTGGTGGGCGAGGGCAGGGTGGTGGACGACATTGCCAACCAGCTTGTCAGTGCTGTCGATTTGAGTCGCAAAAGCAGCATGGACAAGCTGGTGGATACGGATCTCACCAATCCGGCTGTGATGGGTGAAAATGGGGCAGGCGTGCAGCTGATAGCCAATCAGATAGTTTCCGTACGCGATCTGGAACGGACCTATGCCGGTGGGCAGACTGTTGGCTTTACTTATACGATGAGCGATCCTACGTTGCTCAACGTTGACTTATTGAAAGGTTTTTGGATACAGACTTATTATAAGGGTGAAAAAACTTCGGATTACATGGTGGGCGGAAGCGGGGATACGAATGTGCTGAATCTGAACCTGCTTAGTACGCTTAACAACGATGGCATTCAAAGCCTGTCGTTCCAGACCACCGAACCTTTTGATGAAGTGGCGATAGGTTTCAGCGGAGTAGATGCAGATGTGCTGGATGTGCTGGGAAACCTTGAATTGTATTATTTCTTTGTGGGTGACAACGAGGTAAAACCTGTTTACAACGGGAGCGTTTACTTTCCCGACGCTTCTTTGAATACCAAACTTACCAGTACTCTGCTTCAGGATTACGGAGAGAAACTGGTGGATGCGAATACGTCGGACGGGGTGACCATGGAACTGATAATAAAATTGCTCGGCGGTTTGGGCGGTCTGTTGGGAGACACTCCCCGCATGACGGTCAACCTGGGGAAGACGGTGGAAGCAGGAACTGAAATCGGATTTTACATGAATGAAGTCAATGTGCTGCAGGTGGGATTGCTGAACGGCATTGAGTTTCGTACGTATGACGAGGAGGGTCATGAAGTAGAACGAATTGCGGTCGATGCTACCGGGTTGTTAGGTGTCTCGGCCATTGGAGGCGGAAAAAGCCTGATGGGCATCACGGTGAATGAGCCCTGTTCGCAGATACAGATTCGTTTTACCGGATTGGATCTTAATATTGGAGGGACAACTCTCTATTATGCTTATGTCCGTGATGCTGTAAAGCCGGATATTTCGTCTTATTTTTCCACGGGCGACGTAACCATCAACGGTAATTCTTATCACTTGCCGCAACCGTCGGAAGGCAGTGTGTCATGGTCGCTTGCGACGGCTCCTTCGGGAAGTGCCCCTTCTATTGACCTCGAACAGAACAAGATTATCGGCATGACTGTGGACGGCGATTATGTATTGAACGGGACCTATACTTATACGGATGCCTCGGGCCAGCAACAAAGTCAGGCCGTGAGCTTCACCATCCACCGCCTTACAGCTTCTGTTGGAGACAATTGCAATCAGTTGATCGGGGAAGCTCTGAATGCCGAAGCCTATATTCCCCAAGGAGGAGGAAGCCTTATCAGTACGCAGGATGTAGAAGGTATAGATAATGTGGTGAACGATAATCCGAATGATTATGCCACATACCATAAGGAACTGAGCATAGCCAATAATATCGGTCTTATCGGCGTCCGACTGGGCGAAGGTAAGGAAATCGTAGCCAGTGAATCGCATCCCATGCGGGTAGGTTTCACTATGCAGACGCAGAGTACGTTTCTGGGAGTCGGTGCACTGCAGTTTTTCCGCATAGTCCTTTATAAGGGTGATGCAGTAGTCGATCGTAGTGTTACGGATGCGAATAATCTTATATCGGCCGATCTGATTGGCAGCCAGGGAAACAAAGTACGGATGGGGTTCACTACCACAAAGACGTTCGACCGCATTGAGTTATGGTCGTCCGGCGTACTCGAACTTGACTTGGGCAATGCCTGGCGTGTTTACAATGCTTTCTATGAGGATGGCAGAGAGGACGGCGGATGTTCGGGGTACGACGCTTCGGATGCCTGCATCGAAATGCTGACCACCGTTCACGGTGCCGAAATTAATTATGAGGAGACAAAGATCGGCGGAGTAGCCACCGTAGCTGGTTCGTTCAATAACCTGAGTTACATCATCGATGACGATAAAAACAGTTATGCAACAATATCTGCTACCACTCTGCTGGGCGGTACGACAGTAGCGGTGAAGTTTGACAAAATGCAGCCGGGCACACAAGTCGGTTTCATCGTGAGCGATCCGGCTTTTGTGCTGAATGACATCAGCGTCCTGAGCGGAACCAAATTGGAAGTATATAATCAGGGAGTTCGAGTGGGGCTTGCAGACACTTCGGGCGAAGTTCTTGGTCTGGACCTGATAGGCTATGATGGGAAAGCTTATGTGGAGACTACCCCTACTACAGAGTTTGATGAGGTACGGATTATTTTCCCGGCTGTGCTTGACGCACTTGACATTATCCAGATTAATGGTGCTTACATTCGTCGTGATACCGACGGTGACGGCATTCCGGACTGTGCCGAGGACGAAGAGAATCCGACGCCGCCGGTCATTGACTTTACGATTGATGAGGCTAAGGCCGAGACTGAGCACGGGTGCGGAACATCTACCATCCGGATAAACATTACCCGGATTAGTGGAGGAGGTGACGAGGTGTGGAACACTGTGGTGGGCAAAGGGTTTACGCTTGTTTGTTATGATGCTTTCAGAGGAGGCAGTGTCAGACGCGATGTCGTATTGGACGAGAATCATGGATTCACCTTATACGATATGGAACCGGGAGATTATTACATTAGTATCCGTAAGGGTGGAGTGACTTTGTATAATGGCGTGCATGCCGCTTTGCATCCCACCCAGACCACTTGGAAACAGGCTCCCGATGATACCGACTGGAACAATTGGAACAACTGGACCGACGGTGCCCCCTGGACCTGTACCAACGTGATTATCCCCGGCAACTGTGTCCGATATCCGGAACTGGCCGAAGCGGATGAAAACTATTGTGCCAACCTGCACATAGCCGATGGCGGCGAAATTGTCCATACGCAGTATCTGGATAGGTACGATTATGCCTGGGTAGAACATTCGCTGCAGCCGGGCAGTTACTACATGCTGTCGGCCCCACTGAAGCAGATGGTGACGGGCGATCTGTTTGTACCCGCACGTTTTGGCGGCGATCACAGCACCGAGGCCTATTTCACTTCCCTCACCCCTATGACTTCGCCGGAGAGCCGATTCACTCCCCGTGTATTCCAGCGCTTCTGGAGCAGCACGGCTCCGGGCAAAATTGTAGGTCAGGACGGCAGTCTGCAGACTGTCGAAGTGGGTGTGGACCAGACGAACTGGACTGCTCCCTTCAATGCCGTGGCCGAGCCTTATTGTCCGGGTATGGGCTTTTCTGTGCGTACCGACGGAGCTGCGACTTTCCGCTTTCCTAAGACTCATACCCAATATACTTACTTCGATGCTGCTGGTCACAGTACGGGACTGACAGAACCCGTGGTTCGTACCACTTCCGAAATCGGACGTTTGCTGACCGACGACATGACAGGAAAAGCAGATTATCAGGTCAGCGTGAACAATCAGAAAGCAGGTAATACGTTTGTGGTGGGCAATCCCTTCCTGACGCACATTGATATTGCGAAGTTTCTGCAAGCCAATCCGGGCCTTTCGGCAGTGACGCTGAACGATGGAGTCAGCAACATTACCATTTCGAAGGCCGAGGGGGGAGTGATAGCGACAGAAGAGGGTTATACCCACATTGCTCCCATGCAGGCATTTTACGTCACAACCACGACGTCTGGCACAGAACTGACGGTTACTTTCACAGCCGACATGCAGCAGCAGATGCCAGGTTACAATATATCCCGTTCGTCGGCTTCTGCTACCCGTGCCCTGACGCGAAGCCTCCCTACCGGCCATAACAGCCTGCGGCTTACGGCTACCTGCGGCGGGCACAGCAGTTCGTGCCTTGTGCGCATTTCCGCGTCGGCGGCAGATGCTTACCGTACGGGCGAGGATACAAAGCTCCTGGTCGATGCCGACATGCAGCCAGCCGTGACCGTATTTACTACGGCCGACGGGCAGGCACTCAGCATCCAACAGCGCCGTGGAGGAACGAAGATTCCCGTCGGCTTGCATCTGAAGCAAAAGGCTAAAGTTACTCTTGCCCTGGCCCACGCGGCGGGCGACGCGTGGAGCGACTGGGTGCTGTTGGATTGCCTGACGGGGCGTCGCTATCCGCTGAGCGGGTCCTTTACTTATCTGGATCTCGGCCTGGTGGACACACAATCGGGAAGATTAAGCCTGATAAGAAAATGATGGAAACAAAGAATGAATAATAAGAAGCTTACAGCTTGCTTGTAGTGATAATAAATTGCGAAGAAAGAAGAAACTCATGATGAAAAGACTTTTATATATCGGAATAATTCTTTTCGTACTGACTGCCTGCGCAGGCACTGAGGAACCTGCATCGGAAGCTTGTGTCGGGCAAGGCCGTGTCACGCTGATGCTGACAGTGAGCAACCGTTCGCTTACAGCCGACGGCAGTACGGGAAACATCACTTATCCGGTTGAGAGCGAAGACGGCAAACTGATAGGTACGCAACATGCCGAGACGGTCTTCTTGTATATCTTCCTCGGCGAAGGCACCAGGGCACAATATGTGGCTTGTGAAAATATAGGTTGGAAAGAGTATTTCGAACGTCAGGGGACGTTGCCCGATCACACGGCTCAGATGCCTTATACGCTGAAGTATAAAGGATTCAGGGTAGGTCAGGCCTATACGTTTCTGGCCATAGGGCTGAGTGGGGGGGCAGACGTTGCCTTTGGCTTTCCCGATGCCTTGGCCGAAGGTTCCACACTGGGCAGTGCGCTGGCTTCTTTGTCCGAAGGGCAGTCCAGTGCCTCCATACGTACTTCTGAGATTTATGTCGGAACAGAGCCCTTTATCCCGACGGGCAACGACACACAAACAACCATCGAACTTTGGCGGCGTGTGGCTGGTGTGATGGGCTTTTTCAGGAACGTGCCTTCGGCCATCGACGGCCAGCCGGTTGACGCACTGCGTCTTTCGCTTTATACAAAGCAGAATACGAAGATGCCATTGGTAGAGCGTCAGCAGACCCCTGTATTCTTGGATTATATTGATAGCCCGTCCGTTGATGCCGATGGACAGGTATTGTTCAGTCTTCCCTTGTCTGATGCGAACCCTGGTGTCGATGAAAAAATATCGGGAGGAGGTTATGTGCTGCCGGCTGCTGCTCCTCCCGGCATTGATGATTACACCCTGCGCATTGAGGCAGTGGATGCTGCCGGCAATGTGTTGCACTACTGGCGGGCCAAGTTGCCCGAGGATGACGATCTGGATCAGGGCAATACGGGTGGAGGTACCGGCATCATAGACACCGAGAGTGCATTTCGCTTTCCTATCGTAGCCAATCATTTCTATGCCATAGGCAGTCCGGAAAATTATGTGGATCTGGAAGGGAGTGGCATTGATGTGGATATTACTATTGATCCGAGCTGGGCAGGCGAAGAGGATTTGGAAATAAAGGAACAACAATAACAGATAACAGTGTATAATACGCATTTTGCAACTATGGACAGAATAAGGACTTTATGTATGTTGGCCGTTATGGCTCTGTTGGCTGTTTCGTGTATCAAGGACGAGCCGGTTTGCGGCACCTGCGAGGACAATCCGGACGGGAAGGGGATTCTTCTTTCGTTCAGCGCCGGGACAGATACCCGCAGCAATCTTTACAGCAGCGAAGTGGATTACCGTGATGTGAAGGCTGTCTGTTTGTATGTTTTTCGAGGTACGGATGCCAATGCTGAGTGTATCCTTTCTGAAGATGTGGATTGGCAGGGTGACATCTCGCAGACCTACTGGATCAGTACCGACCTCAGTGCGGGAAGTTATACTTTCCTGGCAATAGGGACAGACGACAATGCCGGCAGTGTGTATGGACTGACGGCTGACTATCGGGGCACTTTGGGAGATTGTATGGCCCGACTTGCCGAAGGTAAGGAAAAGGCGGATATGGCTACTGCACAGTTCTTTGCAGGCTATGTCACACGCACTGTGGCCGAGGAAGAAGATGTAGTGGATGTGGAAGTGACTTTGACCCGAAAGGTGGCCGGTGTGCTGGCATATCTGAAGAATATTCCCTGTTGGGTGGACTTTCGCAGTGGAAAGGCAACGGTGACGGACCTGCGCATCAGTCTGGGTAGTAGCCAGAATACGCAGATGGCTCTATGGAACGTTTCTGCGGGTAATGCCGTGTATGGTTCCGAGCCTTTGGAAAGTGGTGATAAGGTGCTGTTTGAAGTTGACCTTACAGCAGACAGTTATACGCCGGATGCTGAAGGACGCTATTATACGAAAAAGGGTATAAAGACCGATGAGTTGCAGACCGTGGACAATTCTCTGCTGAGGGGAGCTTTCCTTCTTCCTCTTGCGGAAAGCAAGGAAAGTACCTTGAAACTGGAATTGCTGGGTTTTTATACCACCGGAGATGGTACGGAGTATCAGAATGTGGTTGTCAAGACTTACACCATTCAAAACAGTGAGGGGAAGCAAATCTTTTCCATCGATGAAAACAAACTTTATTGCATCGGCAAGAAACTGTCCGACGCTTCTACTGACGGTGATAAGCCGGCCGACCTGAGTGGAAACATACTGCAGGTAAATGTCATCAAGTGGAATGACATTGAGGTGGACAATTCTTTTCCTACGGTGATAGGACCTGCCCGTATCGAGAGTGACTACAATCAGAAGGTTTACATTTTCGATGCGCCCGAAACGGAATTTCCGGTTTATCTGCAGGCCTCATCGCCTGTAAAAGAATGGCGTTTGAAGGTGTGCTATTACAATGAGACAAATAAGGCATCCTTTTCTGGTGTAGAGGTCGGTGCGTATGAGGCAGAAACTCCTCAAGAAAACTGGATTCATTTTGCCGTAACAGATGCTGAGGGGAAACCTACAGGGGAATATGAAAGCGAGATAACCGATCCGAATGGGGATGGCAGGATACTTACTGTGGTATTGAATGACTTTGCCGTGCAGAGAACGCTGGAAGGTGAAGGTTCGGGTAAATACTATATTGTAACAGAAGATATGGTGGAAAAGTTGAAAAAAGACTATCGTACGGCCTATATTGAAATCTATACATCGGGAACGGTTGAACCATACAGGCTTCTGGTGCGGCAATATAATGCGCTTACTATCTATGCGGGGGCTACCAAGGATGTTCCTAACGGTTTCCGTGCCGCTGCCCGCCTGGACTACGGATGTCATTTCGATAAAGAGACTGGAGCTATGGTAAGGACCGATACTGCGGCTGTGGGATGGGGGTATTGGAGTTCTATACCAATAAATATTACCGGCGACCTGACGGAAACCGATTACTGGGTCGGAGCGGTAAATACCATAAATGCTTACAACCGATATAAGAAAGGCTCGTTGGGAGGTGAAAACTATGTGGAATCCATTTTACAGAAGCTGCGGAAAGAAGTGATTGAGATTGCGGCGGATGGGACTTATACGTCCGATGAGAACAAAATCTGGTGTCTGCCTGCCTATCACGAAATGTGGGGAGTGGCAGATTATATCAACCCGAATAGAAAAACCGGAGAAGCATGTCAGGATTTGTTTAATATGAAAGTGGGAGATAAATATTGGTGTTCGACCATTAAAGACAATGACATCAACGAGTCGCTCTATATTCCGGCCGGTACGACCAATTACTTGCAGGAAGCCGATAGGGATGATAAATTGTATGCACGCCCGATACGTCAATTCTATACAAACTAAAAAGAAGGAGGAACGAATATGATGAGATATCTGACAAGTCTGGCTGTTTGCCTGTTGCTGTTTGCCGCATGCACCAGGGAGTGGGAAGATCTACCCTCATCCGATGCACAAGGAGAAGGCATACGCATCGTGCTCAGTGCCGAAAGCATGGAATTGGTGGAGACACGTGCGGAAGACGCAAGTTATACGGAAGAGACTTCGACCGAGGCGGACAGTCGGGTGGAGCATGTCATTATCTATGCTTTTAACAGCGACGGAACTTCATTGTTGGCCCGTTATCAGCAGGATCTGGAATATCCCGACAAGGAAGTTCGCATGATGTTGCCTGTCAATAAGGGCTCTGTACTGCTGCATGCTGTGTGCAATTACGAGAAATTATGGGATGAGAATATCGGCAGCGTGCAGGATCTGGAGAATAAACTTGTCAGCATCACTCAGCCCGACGGTGCATTCAACGGCAGTATGGTGATGCATGGAACGTTGGGAATCGGGCAAGCTGATCTTTCGGATAAGGCAAAAGTGAACGTAATATGGGTGAAGCGCATTGCCGCCAGAGTAGATTTTGCGCTTAAATTTGACCCGGAGGATCCAACGGATAAATTCTATCTGGGAAATGTAAAGGTGTATAATATCCCCAATAGAGCTTACCTGGTGGAGCGGGTGCAGGATGATCCGGCTGCGGCTGGTACAGATGCTGCCACAGCTGCCGGAGACGGCAACGGTTTCTGGGGAGGATCCTTGTTGCTTCAGACAGAAGGAGAGGATCTGGCCGCTGGAGTCTCTGCTCGGTTTTATCTGTTTGAAAATCGGCAAGGTCGGGAATCGGATAAGGTTTACCGGTTGAAATTTGCAGATAATGAAAATATGTGGCAAACGATGAAAGGCGAAGTGGGCAGAACATATCCACAAGCTACCTACATACAGGTAAGCGGGACATACGTCAGCGATGAAGGCCGTACGACGCAGTCGGTTACCTACGACATTTACCTGGGTGAAAACAATTATAGTGACTTCAATGTGGTGCGCAACAGTCATTATAACATAACAGCAACAATCAAAACCTGCAACAAGCTGGATACCCGTGTCAGTGCCACCATACTGAACGGAGCACAAATCACTCCGGCCTTTAACAATCCGCTGGATGCACACTGCAACGCGGTGCGATGCCTGGGCTATACCCGCAATACTGCCGGATGGGAAGTTTACGTGGAAAATCCTGACGAGCATCCCTGGCTGGAAGTGTCGCTTTCGTCGCAATATCGTCCTCGCATTGCCGGGAAAACCTATATGGGAACTGATGGCAATGAGCTGGATCCGAATATGATTGCTTCCAGCCGTATGGAAGGACAGGGAGCCATGGCAGGGTATTTCTATATACATACGGATGAATATATACCGGAGAACCTGACGGCAGATGAAAGTCTGAACAATACGACCGATCCTGCTTCGTGGCGCACAGGCTATGTGGTGCTGAGGGATAAAGGCAACAACAGTACGTATCGTCTGGAAGTAAAACAACGTCCGGCGCAGGTGGTGCGCATGCCTGTCAAGAATCTGTTGGGGCAGGTTACGTCTTATAATGAATACTTTGTGGAGTATGAGCTGGAAGAGAAAAACCTTACGTGGGGTTTTCTGATGTATGGTGCCAATCCGGTGATGACCGGTATGATCAACGATCGCTGGGACGGATTGTCCAATACCCGCAAGCTCTATCAGGAAGCTGTGAAGATTCCGCAGGACCCTGATGATGACAGTACCGATTCCGGCATTTATTGGGGAGCCTATAACGGCTATTATACGGTGGCCGACCAATATCCCCGATCTACCGATCTGGAAACGGTTGTCAACCGTATCCCCGATGACCACATGATTAAATATGTGCTTGGTAAGAATCGCGACCGAAACGGAAACGGATACATCGACTACGAGGAAATAGTGTGGTATGTGCCGGCTCTTGACGAACTGGCTGAGCTTTACAGTGCCATGCACGATGCCGGACGGGGCAATGTGTTCTTTCAGAACAGTGAAGATAAGTTTCACTCTTCCACTCCTTATTTGGCAGGCTATACGGCCGAAGTGCCCGGACGTGCCTTTTATGTGAAGATGGGCAGTGGTGAAAAGTCGTTTGCCATGCGCGACCGTCAATATAACGTGATCTGTTGCCGGCGTAAGGGAGCTTGGA
This sequence comes from Bacteroides sp. CAG:633, assembly GCF_000435115.1. Classification (NCBI taxonomy): domain Bacteria; kingdom Pseudomonadati; phylum Bacteroidota; class Bacteroidia; order Bacteroidales; family Bacteroidaceae; genus Bacteroides; species Bacteroides sp. CAG:633. Next base: position 30,987 of record NZ_FR883011.1, read on the forward strand.
CAGGAAATGAGGATGCCGGCTATGAAGGCGGGGTTACGGTGGACGATGAGTGGAATGAGGACGATGTGGATGTAATGCCTAAACAATAAATGATGTGATGATTATGAATTTGAGATATCTGTATTTGGGAGCCTGCCTATGCACATTGCTGGCGGCAGGTTGTACTGATGATGCAGCTTCTGTCGGACAGGTGGAAGAACCGGCGGCTGTCTTTCGCCTCAGTACGCGTGCAGAAGTCAGCGACGGGACGCAACTGTTCCGCCTCTATCTGGGTGAACGCAAACCTGAACATGCCGCTGATGAACTGCATTGCAATCGTATTGTTGACATCACGGGTGGGCAAGTGGAATTGACCGGTTTGAAGCCTCAGTGGTATAAGTTTGTCTTTCTCGGTGTGCCCCGACTGGAAGGCGTCGGGACAGCACTCTTTACCGAGGAAACACCCGGGCAAGGATCGTGCGACCTTAACAAACAGATGATAGACTATCTGCCCATCTTGCGACAGGAACCCGGCACGAAGATGCCCGACAGGGAAGTCCCCGATGGGGACATTTTCCGCAAAGTCATCAACCGATGGGTGGTAAGCGGCGAAACCGTCAGTGAGGACGTTCAGCTGGAGCGTCTCAATGGAAGGCTTGTCATCGATATGGGGGTGCTGGAAGACCAGTTTGAGGGAACTGTAGAAGACATTACTCTGCAGGTGGACGACACTCCGACCCGTATTTACCTGACGGATAACGATAGGGGCGAGATAAAGATGGCCGATCCGCAGACACTAACCTGGCTGACTGAGCCTGTTGCGAATGCGATGACCGATGGAAACGGGCAGCCTATTGACCCGACCGGGCATCATGTTATTACCATCAACCTTTTGCCTGGGGCACTGAACGGCAGCATCGTCGTACGTACCACCACTGGTACTTTTACCTATCCGTTAAAAGGAAGTTATAACGGTGATCAGCTGTATATTAAGCAAAATACGCAGACACAACTGGAATTTAATGGTGTCATTCAGGGATACTTTCAAGTGAAGTATGCGGGATATACCGCTACCGGCATCGATGTGGACGACGATTCCTGGGACGGATGGCAATAAAATGATTTGAATGTTGAGACTATATATATATGTTATTATGAGATTATATCTATATATGTTATGTGGGGCTATGCTGGCCCTTGCTTCTTGCACCAACGACACGCTGCAGGAAATGAAACCTGACTATACGGGCAAGCCTGAAACTTCTGCCATGCCCGATGGTACTTACCTGGTAGATTATACAGTGGACAACGGTGCATCGACCCGTGCCGGAGGAAAACTGCCTGTTTCTTCTCTGGATTATTATGTCTATTATAAGGAAGGGGGCGTACTGTTGAAACACCGTCGTATTTCTATTCCAGCCAACCAGCAGTGGCCCCTTACGCGCGACAACATGACGTGGGAGCAGCGTCAGGCTTTGCAAGACACTCTGATATGCGGTGTTGACTATCGCATACTTTTCATTGCCAATGTTGATTCTGCATTGTTCAATTACGACGGTTATAGTGCCGAAAACCCTCATCCTGCAGTAGTGAAGGGGGATACGCTCTATCAGAATGCCCGTATTCTGCTGCCTAATGTTCCCTTCCACGACGACAATATGTATTGCCTGTGGGAAGGCGCATTGAAGTGCATCGAGTCCAAGGGAGTGGTGAACCAGAATGATATCCTGTTGCGGCGTATTGTGACGCGGACGGATGTGAGTAGAATGACATTTGAAGATGAAACGCAGCATCTGAAGAAAACGATTGCTGATACCTATTATGAGGCGGCTTGTAGGGGAACCATTGAAGACAATATAACGCAATGTTTGGAAGTTTTTGGAAGTAATTTGCAAACTTGTGCAAATTTTCGTATAGCGAAAGAAATACATAAATATAGAGATTCTGGTGTTCCTCAGTTTATCATAGGCTTGAAAGATAACAAGGAAATTTTGTATAAATACTTTAAAGAGATTATTGTTGATGAATTGACTCAGACGATTAAGGATAGCGATATATATATAAATAGAATGAGATCTTGGAAAGATGCTGATATTGTGCAAATAGATTATGAGGATGATTCAAGGATGAATTCTCTTGGATTTAATCATACTACTGCTGAATTTGATGAGACAATCAATCATTATGCATCAGGCCTGATTAATTTAGAAGACAATGGTGATAAAAAAGAGGAGTTTACTATCATAGGATTTGCAGGTAGTTCTCAAGACATGACAGCGAACATATTAAGTGCAATTAGATTTTATAATGCTGGAAGTGATGTTTCTGTTTTTACCATAGAAGGTGCAGTTTGTTCTATTAATCAGGGAATAAATGAATGGGGCAAAGTAATATGTACTCCAATAGCAGAAATAAAAAGCATTAACGAAACGAAAGCTGATGCTAAGCAATACACACTTAATATAAGCACATTGATGAAAACAGTGTTTGATGACTGTGAAAAATTATATCCAGGATTGACAGAAGCTATTAATGATCAGTTTTGGGGAGATGTGTTGTATGCTGATGATTTTAAAGATTATAGTTTTGATAAATTTCCCTTTAATATAACTCTTCCTGCACTTACTACTGAAAAAGCAAGTGAATTTATTGATTTGATCCCCTCATGGGATATTACGGCTGAATAACGCAATTACTTTTTGCCACAGCGACAAAGGCTCTATTGCTACGATGGCAAAAACTGCGGTGTAAGAAACTGGCAAACTCTTGCTGAACGTGTAGGTTTGCAGAAACGTCGGGAGACGTTTTTATATCTCTGTCGAAAGCAAGCGGGAGGATATTTGTTTTATTTGGCCACGTTGAAATTCATACATCTTTTATGCCATTGCTGGATTGTGCGTTGATGTACCAGCGGCTTATCGACCGATGGATATTTACAATTATTCAGTGAAAACATTGGTGGATGCTTTATCTGATCCCTTGTCGAGCCGTTAGTTATTCACTTGTCAAGCCGTTAGTTATCCATTCGGAACGGGCAATACAGAGGCACTAAAGGCCCGTCAATTGGGAAAGGAAGAGGGGGAGAAGAGAAGGGATAGATACAAATAAAAAGAAGCCGTAACTTTATCAGTTACAGCTTCTTATCTATGCACGGGAAGAGAGGCTCGAACTCCCGACACTCGGTTTTGGAGACCGATGCTCTACCAACTGAGCTATTCCCGTGTTTGCGGCTGCAAAGGTAATGGAAAGTTTTGAATATGCAAGCACTTCGACAAATAAAAGTTTGTCAAAGCATCTGCAAGTCCTGATACATAAGGCGATAGACGGCCGCTTTTTTTTCCAGCGCCAGCGGATAGGCCCGCGAGGATGAGGGCATCCGATACAGACGCATGGGGCGTCCGTCGAAGACGAACTCGCCGAAGTCGCCTACCCTGGGGGCTTCGATGCCGAACAGTGTACAGAGGGTATCGGTAGCCTTTTCGCCTGTGGTGACGACGGCGCGGCACACTGGCAGACGGCGGAGCAGAGCAGAAACGTCGGTGGGCTGCACTACTTCGAGGTACTTGTCCGACGCATTGTCTTGCAGGCGGCGTACGGCGGTTGCGGTGTCGAACAGGGCAATCCCCTTCTGACGCAGGAAGCTGACGAGGCGTTCGCGGTCGAAGCGTTTCTGCTGTTTGTCTACGAAGTGCTCCTTATCGCCGAAGAAGATGAGGCCTGTGATTCGCCACATATCGTTGTTCCAGTTGGGGTAATAGAACTCCATCGACCACCGCTTACGTTGCGGCGGAAAGCTTCCCAGCATCAGCACTTGGGCGTTTTCGGGCAGGAAGGGTTCCAGGGGATGTTGTTCTATGTTCATTGGCCTTTTGTTTAGTTAACGAGTTTCTTCCTTCTTCTTTCCTGCTTCTTTTTTGGCCAGCATCACGATGTTGTAGACGTATTCTGTCATCCATTGTTCGGAGTAGCCCAGGCGTTCTTTGTATTGGCGTACGGATGCGGCTGTCTTGTGCACGTCGTCTTTCTTCCACACGGTTTTGGTGCATACTTCGTGTACGGTCTTCTCGGTCATGGTGCGCAGGGCTCCTTTGAAGATGGAGGGCATGCGGAATTTCCATTGCATCAGGTTGCCCATCAGCATCATCAGGTCGTTCGAAAAGCCTTGATACATAAAAAGGTAGGACTGTACGTCGTTCTGCGTACGGCAGTGCTTCTTGACGGATGAGTCGATTTCCTTGAAGAAGTTTTCGCTCAGGCCGTAGTCTTGCATCAGCATCTTCTTCGAAGCTGTTTTTTCGGCTTGTCCCAGTCGTCCGCCCTGGGTAGGGATCTTGAACAGGCGCTTAAAGTTGGCCACGTCGGGCACAAAGCGTATGTTGGTGATGCCTAGGTTGGCAGCGATGACCGACTGAAAATATACGCGGGTCAGCGACACGAAGTCTTCTACGTTTTTTGAAGAATTCTCTTCAGTATTTTTTTTGAATAAGTTGGTAAATATTCCCATATCGTTTGATGAATAGTATTGAAATTGTGCTACAAAAGTACGAAATAAGTCGGTTTACACCAATATTGTGCATGGCTTATTTCTTAATTTTTCTTCGACCAGCATTCCAGATCGTTTGCTATGCCTCCAGCCGGTCGGCAATCAGGGGGGAGGGAGGAGAGAACCTTACCTCAGCTCAGCTTCAGGCGGAAGTGGAATTTGTGCCCTTCGAATACGGTCTCTACAATGCCGTAGCGGATGAACTTGGCCAGCAGATGCTCGGCGGCGTGGCGCGAGAGGTGGGCCATGCGGCAGTAGCGGTTCAGCGACAGAAGCTCGTTCTCGCGCAGCAGGTCGAGCAGCAGCTGTTCGCGCTGGGTGTACTCGATGAGTTCGCCTTGCGGATTGCCGCTTTGCTGCCACACGCGCAGGTGTACGGGCGTGGCCAGTATGTTTTCGTCCTTGATGCGCAGATAGGCCAGGTTCTTGCCCGATTCGTCGCGGGCGTAGACGGGTTTCTGCCGGCTTTCTTCTACTTCGACCACGAGGACACTCCGTCCTTCGGCCAGATAGGTGTGCATGCGATAGTCCACTTGCGGCGAGCAATACAGCTGTGCGGCGGCCTCTATCATATATTGCTCTTCGTCCGAGCGTACGCCGGCTATTTTTCCGTTGTCTTTCACGCCGATCAGCAGCCGTCCGCCGTCGGTGTTGGCAAATGCCGAAAGGGTTTTGGCTATCTTGCGCGCATCGGATATTTCGAACTTGAAGTCCTGTTGCTGATGTTCGCCTTCGGCTATCAAGGCGTGTATATATTCTGTATCAGTAAACGTTTTCATGGCTGCAAAAGTAGGTGAAAAAACGCGGATATGCCTGCTTTTTGAACAAAATCAGCTTTTATTTCAAAAAAAAATCTTTTTTTCTGCATTTATTCCAGGAAAGAATGTATTTTTGCCAAACATTATTAACAGAGTAATTTTAAAGGATTATGAAAGAATTAGTTGAAAAGGTTGCTGAATTGTATGCAGCGTTCGAAAAAGATGCGAAAGCACAGATTGAAACTGGTAATAAGGCCGCTGGAACCCGTGCCCGTAAGGCTTCTTTGGAAATCGAAAAAGCAATGAAAGCTTTCCGTAAAGCATCTTTGGAAGCCGCTAAATAAGTATAGCATTCTGAAGAAGAATTGAAGACTGCCCCGATAGGTTTGGCAGTCTTTTTTTGTATAGATATATGAATGTCCGAAGCTGGCGGAAGGGCAGACAGCCGGAATCTTAAAAATAGGCTTTCTGCGCATCAGGATGCAGAGATTTTTGTATTTTTGTCCGGCCGATAGTGAGGGATTCCGGCGAATGATTATGAACGAAAATGTACTGAATAAACTGAAGATACTGGCCGAGTCGGCCAAGTACGACGTCTCCTGTTCGAGCAGCGGAACGGTGCGCTCCAACCGCGCCGGCATGCTGGGCAACACCGTAGGCGGCGTGGGCATCTGCCACAGCTTTGCCGAGGAC
>NZ_FR883012.1:0-3891 GCF_000435115.1 Bacteroides sp. CAG:633
AAGGGCTTGTTTGAAATAGGTCTTTAGCATGATAATTTATGGCCTCACCCCCAGCCCCTCTCCCAAGGAGAGGGGAGAAAAGATGTGGCCGGTTATTTATTACATTATATATATTTCTATTATTTCTATCATTCTTAATTTCCCTCTCCTTGGGAGAGGGGTTAGGGGTGAGGCTTTATTCCTCCCTCAACGCCTCCGTTGGCGGAATGGTACTTATACGGCGAGCCGGGATATAAATGCCCATCAGCACCACGATCAGCAGTACAAAATAGACAATGAGCGACACGATACAGAAATGCAGACCGAAATTCTGCACCCAGTAAGAACCGGTGGTCTCCATGCCGGTCTGCCCCTTGGCTAATCCTTCACTGATTGCATATTGCAAATAAAGGATACATCCTATCAGAGTAGAAACAGTGGTAAGCACCACCCCTTCGCCCAACAGGAAACGGACAATGCCTCCCGGCGTGGCACCATAGGACAGCATGACACCCACTTCCTCTCGGCGGGTGCGTGTCTGCACCCAGAAAGTCCCGGCTACCCCCAGACAGAGATTGACAAGGAAGAACACCGCCATCGCCACGTTGCGCTGATACAGCGTCGTCGTTCCCGCATACTCGCGTCGGGCTATCAGTTGCCGGTAGGGCTCCACCTTCTGCGCATACAGATTGCCCGCACGCAGTTCGCGTACCATCCACGGATGGAACCGATGCAGAAACCGCTCCATACCGACACCCTCTTCCAGCCGGACCAATATTTTGACATCGTTGGGGAAATAATTCAGATCGACCGTCCGCATCGGGACAAAAGCCACAGGTATGGGTTGCCAGTCGCTATACATGCGGAAAGTGGCTGTAGCACCTACAACATCCGTATAAAGCGTGTCCTGTCCATGGAGTTGCCAGAAACGACATCCCTGAGGGTTGTCCGTATGAAAGAATGCCTCTAACGTATTCTCCGAAAGAATCAGATCACCGTTCTTATAAGGATAATCGGAAAGCTCTGCAGGCGTCAGTCCCTTGGCCGGGCGAAATCCGTACGTTTCGAAAAACTGCGTATGGGGCAGAAACTCGACATAGCGCATGCGGTAGGCAATGCTGTCGCCTACAGGTATCCGGGTCATGGCTCCCTGCCCTTGCGAGTTGGGATACAGCCAGCCTAAAAGAGGAGTGGCATGTTCCACTTCGGGATAGTTGCGTACCCGCTGTACAAGGTTGTCGTAGGCCTGCATTAGCGAAGCCGAGTCGGTGGCCTGTTCATCGTAATCGGGCGCATTGGGACGGTACATATTCAGCGACACCAGACAGAGACGGTCGGCATCATAGCCTAACGGAATCATCCGATCGTGTGTCACGACCACCACCGGGTCGAATATCGCCCACGACACAATGCACACAACAATCAGTTCGGCCAACAACCAGGCATTGCGGCGCCGACGAGACCATAAGGTTTTAAAAATGAGTCTTAGCATGTTGTTTTATTTTATACAGTTGACAAGGGAACAAGACTACAGACCACGAGGGCCAACCTTGTCAACTTATTAATAGTTATCTTTTCTCATATAGTGAATATACAATCGGATTGCGCAAAGACAGCCACGCCGGCACAAGAGCCGAAAGCGTATTCAGCACCAGACAAAACGCCAGGGTTATCAGAAAAACGGAAGGCGCAAACAGCATTTCGCCCGAAACATAGACATCGGTTCCTTCGGGCACCAACCACGCATAACGGTCGAACACACGAAACACCCATTCCCGACAGCCGTATAAAGCAATCCAGGCTGCTACCAGCCCCAATACCCCACCGGCCAAGGTCAGCAGAAGATTTTCCCACAATACTTGCGAAAGTAACTTGCTCCGTCCGCCTCCAAAAGCCTTGCGGATACCCATCTCTGGCAAGCGGCCCTCCATGCGGCTGGCTATCAGTCCGCTCAAGTTCAAGGCAGGCACCAGCAACAAAGCCAGCAATATGAACAATAAGTAACGGACAGCCCTCCACCAGTCGCCCCCTCCTCCACCGACCGACATCATCAGAGACGCGTGCAGATGGGAAACCGGATCATCATCGATGCTCATCTTCAGACCGTCGGCCTCGTGCAACAGATTCTGCTTTCGCACAATTTCATGGATTTCATCACACAGGGCTTTACCTTGCTTACCGTCTTCCACCCATACCGTCACCTGAAAAGGACCACAATAAGGAACTTCCGGATAGGCGGCATCGCGATACCCTTCCATCGTGCTGTAAGGTACATACAGGTCTGCATACGAACGGCTGGTCAGATAACTGGCACCGCGGACCACTCCGCAAACCTGATAAGTCTCGTAATCCAGCAAAAACTGACGACCTATGGCTCCCTTCTCCTCGCCGAACAGACGACGGGCCAGCTTGTCGGTAATCACCGCCTTGCGGATGCCACTCTCCAGATCGGCCTGCGTAAAAGGCTGTCCCTCAAAAAAGCGGAAAGCATAGATACGGAAATAAGCCGGATCGGTTTCTACAATCTGTACGGCGAAATCACCACTACGGTCGGAAGGCTGGATATATTTCACCGCTCCGAACGTGGAAGCACTCACCTCACGGGCGTTCTTCAACGGATAAAACCATTCCTGCAACGCCCTATACGAATAAGCATAACTCCACGACTGGAAACGGCCATCCTTGTTCCGCTCGAAAGATGTCCCCGACAGGTAATACGTATCTCCGCGGTTCACCTCCGGATAGACAGGTGCCAGCTTCACATAGTAAACCACCGCCATCACAACCGTCATGGCAATAGCCAGCCCTGTGCCGGCAATATAGAGCGTACTGAACAGGCGGTTCTGCCTGAACAACGCAAGGGCTTGTTTGAAATAGGTCTTTAGCATACGGCTATTAAGCAACGTGAAAACCCATTCACGTCCTACATAGACAACGATCCACGCCAATACCAATCCCAGCAAACCACCGGCCAGTGTCAGGAAGAAGTTTTCCCACATCACTTGCGAAAGCAGTATGTTGCGTCCTGCACCAAACGACTTACGTACTCCCATCTCGGGCAAGCGGCTCTCCATACGACTGGCAATAAGGCCGCTCAGGTTGAGGGCAGGCACCAATAGCAACACCAATACCACGACGATCAGATAACCCGCCGTCTTCCAAGGATTGAAGCCTGCATCCGATGGATGACTTTGGAAAACGCTGAGCCAGTGCGAAGTTGGCTGCTTCCACAACTCCAACTGCCACTGATCCTTGTACTGTAGGTTCACCCGCCTCGTCAGGTCTCTGATTTCTGCCCGCAAAGCATCAGCCTGTGCCTTGTCCTTCACAAGAAAAGTAACGGAGAAAATGCCACTATACGGGAACTTGTCTGAAAACGGTTTCTTATAATTTCCGAAAACCGAATAAGGCAAATAGACCTGAGCATACGACTTCGAGGTGAGATAGCTGGCACCGCGTACCACACCGCACACACGATAGTTGACATAATCCAACGAAAACGAACGTCCGACAACATTTTGGGTCGTACCGAACAGACGACGCGCCAGGTCATCAGAGATCACAGCCGTATGGATGCCACTTGCCAAATCGGAATCGGTGAAAGGATTTCCTTCCAAAAAGCGGAATGAGTAGATGCGGAAAAAGGCTGGATCTGTAAGCTTTAAAGCCACTTTAAAGTCACCGCTCAAATCGGTTGGCTGTATGTAAAAGGATTCATCCATGCCATAGTCCACAATGGCAGAAACTGCCTCTACGTTCTTTAACGGATACATCCACTCCTGCACAGCCTGAAACGACAGTCCAGCCTGAACGGTATATTCCTCCGAACGAAAACTGGCATGAGTCAGATACAACGTATTTTCCCGGTTCACCTCGGGATACACAGGTGCCAGCTTCACATAGTAAACCACC
>NZ_FR883013.1:0-4150 GCF_000435115.1 Bacteroides sp. CAG:633
GAACATGGGCTGATTGATGGTCGCTCCGTCGAGCACCGGATGCGAATAGGGGTCGTTGGGATAGTCCACCTCGTTGCCGATGCTCCACAGGAAGATGCTGGGATGATTGCGGTCGCGGCGCACCATGTCCGTCACGTCGCGTTCGATCCATTCCTCGAAGAAGTCGAACGATCCGTCATAACCCGGTTCGCCCACATTCCAGCCTTTAATCCACTTGCGTTTGGGAAACTCCCACTCGTCCGAAGCCTCGTCCATCACCAGCAGTCCCAGGCGGTCGCACCAGTCGTAAAGCACCGATGCCTGCGGATTATGGCTCATGCGGATGGCATTCACGCCAATGCCTTTCAGGTTCTTCAGGCGGCGTTCCCACACCTCGGACGGTACTACGGCCCCCAGCACACCGGCATCGTGGTGCAGGCAGACACCTTTCACCTTCATCCAGCGGCCATTCAGCGCAAATCCTTTGTCAGGGTCGAACTCCAGCGTACGCAGTCCGACGGTGGTCAGACAGCTGTCCAGCACCGTGCCGTCCTGCAGCAGCTCCGTTCTCAACGTATATAAATAAGGGCTATCGAGGTCCCAGCGTTTCGGATTGCTCACCCGCAGGCTCAAGGCGAGTTTGGACAGTCCGGCCTTGCGGTCGGCCATCCGTGCAGTGCCCTGTGCCACCTGCCGGCCAGCGGCATCGAGCAGCGCAGCTTTCACTTCCAGCCGGCCTGTAGCATCCACGTGCTTCTCCACCTCCACATCGACAGCCACCACAGCCCGGCGGTCGGTGAGCGAAGCAGCGTGCCACCCTACTCCCCACTGGGCAAAGTGAATGTCTGAAGCCGACACCATCCACACGTCGCGGTAGATGCCCGAACCCGTGTACCAGCGCGAATCGGCATATCGGCTGTGGTCCACGCGCACCGCCAGCACGTTGTCGCCTTCCTTCAGATAAGGAGTCATGTCGTACATGAAGGAAATGTAACCATTCGGACGCTTACCCAGCAGATGCCCGTTCAGATAAACTTCGCTACGGTTGTATATACCCTCGAAGTAGATGTAATGACGCGCCGCATCGTCGTCGATGCGGAAATGCTTGCGATACCAGCCCACACCGCCGGGCAGATAGCCGGTACAGCTGGCTAACGAAGGCGACAAATGATGTTCAACCGACCAGTCGTGAGGCAAATCGAGCCTGCGCCAGCGGGCATCATCGTAGTCGGTGGAGGACATCAACGAATCGTCGGAGAGCGTGAACAGCCATCCGTCGTTAAACTTGCCGGCCTTGCCAAAGGATACCTGGGCAGCAGCCGGAATCACTGGAGCCAAAACAAAGAACAGCCCCAGCAGCAAAGTAATCAGCCTGTTTTTCATGATAAAGAAAATCGTTTAATCGTATTCAATAATGCAAAGATATAAAACTTCCCTACATAGGGTATCGGCAAAGCAAAAGGGTGCCCCGTCGTCCGGGAACACCCTTCAGTATGTTCAGAGCCTTTCGGCAGAACCTCTGCCTTTAGAATCCGTAAGCGTAGATTTCGCTGAGCGAAGCATTGTTGCCACGATAGCTGGCTTCGATGACAACCTTGAAGTAACGTCCCTGGGTCGGAATCACGCCAAAGGTCTGGGCGGTGGTAATCTGCTCCAGTGAGAAGCTGCCCACTTCGGTCCACTCTTCCTTGTCGGAGCTGACGTAGAACTTACCGTAAGCGGTATCCATATACGTATCGTGCTGGCGCTGAACCAGAGCGAACTGTGCAAAGGTGTGCTCGGCCTGCGTATCGACAATGATTTCGTAAGGCATGCCCGGATTAGTTCCCGACTGCCACATCGAGTGCCAGTAAGTGCTCAGGTCGCCATCGATGGCACAGCCGGCCTTACCGCTTGCACCTTCGCCCGTAAGCTCTTCCGTATTGGCCTCGGCCGTCCAGCCCGTACGATCCAGTTCGGGAGCCATGATGCGGATGGTCAGCGGATAAACAGCCTTATCGGCCGAAATAGAGAACTGCGAGACACTGTTGATGCGGATGGGCAGCATGTAGTCGCCCGGTTCGAGGGTGCTGGCTGTCACCGAAACCGAGATGCCCGAATTGGTGATACCCGAAGCCAGCGTTACCGACTCGGGAACGGTATAGGTTCCTTCGGGCAGCATCTGATAAACGGTACCGTTTTCTTCGTTGTACTCAGCTATGTAGGCTTCGTCTACCACCAACTGGCCTGTAATGTCCCACTTGTTGTCGGTATCGAGCCCGATACCAATGTTCTTGTTAAGATCCGGTGCCGAACCGTAATTGTATTGGTCGACAGTTACCGATGTACTGGTAAAGCCCAGTGCCGGCATAATAACATCCATAATCTGCAAGAACAGTTCATCCTTATTGGCATTGATAGAGTCGCTCTCGCTGGTCACATGCAGAGGCAACACCCATACCGACTCGGGATCGGTCGCCATCAACGCTTTCACCTGTTGTGGCTTCAGCGCGATGTCTACCAGTTTGTAACGGTCGTCAACCGAGAAATCCAGATGAGTAGTACCAAGCGAGTAACAGTCGGTACTCAGCACTTTGTAGCTGACACCTTCCAACTGACTGTATTCGTTGTCCACTTCTTCCTGCGACAGGACATTGACATCGACCGAAGCCGTCTGATAAGGGTCACTGCCCGCCTTGAACACCGAGAAGGAGTACGTATTGTCTTCCTCCGTATCGAACAGGGTAAGTTCCTGCTTACCGCTGTTGTTCACGTAAAGAATCTTATGATATTCCGCCGGAACCAGATTCTCCAGATCGTATTCCGACTCGTTACAGGCTGCCAACAGAAGCAATCCGCCTGCTAACCATATATTTTTAATTTTCATAGAATGTGTTGTTTATAGTAAGACGATTAATATCCCGGAGCCTGTACCATCTGCGGGTTGCTGTAAAGTTCATCATAATCACTTCTCGACCATACAGGAAGCAGATATTGCTTGGTATCCCATTTGAAAGGCTGGTCGATGAGCATCGGAGTATTGAACTCCTCGAAAGTCGGGTTCAGCGTCAGACCGTTCAGGGCAAAGCGTGTACCCGCTTTCAGTTTGTCGGGAGCAATCGCCCAACGACGCAGGTCGTAGTAACGGTGTCCTTCTTCAAACAGTTCCACGAAACGTTCGTTGCGAACCCAGTCCATCAGACTCATTTCCGACAGATCGGCCGACGTCAGGTCTCTGATACCGGCACGTTTGCGGATGATGTTCAGATTGTTCAAAGCCTCACCTTCCTGATTCAGAGCAGCGTAGCATTCGGCCAGGTTCAAGTACAGCTCAGCCATACGGATGTACGGACGACGGGCAGCAGCATGATTGGTCGAACCGCTCGTTGTGTAGTTGATAGCCGGATCGATGAACTTCTTCGAAAGGTAACCGGTTCCTGAGATATTACGTGAATCGGAAGCACGCCAACCATTGGTGTTCGTGTTCTTAAAGTTCAACCACAGCGGGTTACCGTTGTTAATCTTCTTGGCATATTCGCATCCGTCGTAGGCAATCCAGGCATAGAAACGGGCTTCGCGCTTGGCATTCAGCTTGATAATATCGTTCTTGACATCTTCACCATCCAAATCGGTTGTAAGCGACGGACTGGAAGCTCCTTCATAGAAACGCGTATACCACTCGCTCTGCGGGAAGAAGTCAGGATCGTCCTCGGGCAATTCACCATTCTCGGTATAGAAATGCTGTACAGTGTACAAAGTCGGTGCAAATCCTGCCCAACCACCGTTCCAGCTTCCGTCACTTTTCTTCACTACACGGTTCGGCAGACGGGCTGTGGTAGCTTCACCACTGTTGGTTCCGTCAGAGTCGATACGTTGACCCCAAATCAGTTCCTTGTTATTGTCGCCCTCGGTAGCAGTTACCAGATACTGGAACATACGGACACGCTGTTTGAACAGGATGTTCTCTTCCGTATCTTCTTCACGTCCCGGAATGAACGGCAAGTCGATGCCGTCACGTTCTGCCTTCTCATTGGCTGTTTCAATATCAAAAAGTTGGTAACCGGCAGCCTGAGCAGCACTCAAAGCTTCCTGACAGGCAGTCAGCGCACGCGTCCACTTCGTTTCATCATAAGAAGAGCTGACCAGTTCGTAACCGTAGCCCGGAGTCTCGTAATTGGTATTCTTCCAACTC
>NZ_FR883013.1:4174-16060 GCF_000435115.1 Bacteroides sp. CAG:633
GTGTAGGGAATGAACCGTTCCATAACGGAGAAGCAGCATACAACAGTACACGGGCTTTCAGACACTTGGCGATGGTAGAAGTTGCACGTCCCAGGTCAGCCGTTTCGCGGACGGCGGGAAGTACGGCAGCTGCATCGTCCAGTTTCTGAACAATCCAATCCACACAATAATCGAAGTGGGAACGTCCCGGAATCTCTTCGTTCGTAATGTTCGGATCTACTTTTTCAGGAATAATCGGACACGGACCAAAAGCCTGCAAGACACGGAAATGGTAGTAAGCCTCCAGGAAGTAACACTCAGCCTTATACTGAGCCTTATCCTCCTCGGTCACACCCGTCGGTTGCAGCTCGTCAATCAGACTGAGGAAATGATGAACATAACCAATCCAGTTGTAGCTGGGAGTCCAAATGTTGAAATCGTCCGAAGTCTGACTGCCGCTCCACACTTTATAATAAGAAGGCGATATTGTTCCCCAAGCCATTTGCTGACCGTACATGTCCCAATCCTTCGGGAAGATTACTTCATCGGCCGACAATTCGTAAGCCTTGAAGTCGTAAACCTGACAGCGGGGTACATAACCGTAACAAGTGTACAGGAAGCTTAAGGTAGCAGCCTCATCTTTCATCGTATCGTCGAAGTCGGCCTGTGCAGGCGGAATGACATCCAGATAGTTGCACGAAGTGAGCAGGCAACACGGTATCAGTAAAGCCTGCGTTATATGGGTTATTTTCTTTAGAAGTTTCATATCTTTATATACAATGTAAGTTAAACCAACTTTTTTAGAATGTAAACTGAACACCTAAGTTAAATGTACGTTGCAACGGATAGGAGTTCCAGTCAAGTTCAGGATCCCACAACTTAAAGGGACTGAATACAGCCAGATTATCACCGCTGAAGTAAACACGACACATCGGGAAGCGGTAACCGATTTCGAGTGTCTTAAAGCGCAGGAAGTTACCATTGCGCAACCAGTAAGAGCTAGGCTGAATGTTGTTGTTGATGTCGGCACTTGTGATACCCAGACGCGGATAAGCGGCATTCGGGTTAGGGTTGTCTACCGACCAATGATCATCAGCAATCCACTGCATCAGGTTTCGTTCCAGACTTTCTACGTTCGATCCGTCACCACCACCCGACAAGAAGGGAGCATAACCACTGTTGATCATAATCTTACGTTTAGCCGAACCGTTGAAGAATACTCCGAAATCGAACTTCTTATACGAAACGTTCAGTCCGAAACCGTATTGAATGCGGGGGATTTCATCGTAAGGCGACAACATCACCTGGTCTTCGGTCGTAATCTGTCCGTCGCCGTTCACGTCACGATACTTGATATCACCCGGCATGATGTTGGCACCCAGCTGTGACTGGTCAGCCCAGTTGTCTATTTCCTCCTGACTTGAGAACAAGCCTTCGGCAATGTAACCCGTCTGTACGTTCAGCGGTTTCCCAGTCTTAGTCTGCCATACATACGGATATTCAGGTTCGTCTACATACTTATATTCGTTCTGGTTATAAGTGAAGTTTCCACGGAAATCTACCGTCCAGTCTTTACCGAACTGTTTGGTCCAGTTGACGCTTAATTCCACACCTTGATTCACTACTTCACCAATATTACTCCAAGGTACCGAACCCCAATATCCCAACAGATTAGGCCATGAAGAACGAGCCATCAGAATACGGTCACGAAGGTCGTGGAAATAATCAAATGTGATGTTCACCTGATTCAGAATTGACATATCCACACCGATATCAAACTTCTTTACGTGTTCCCAACCGGCATTTTCAACAGCCAATACATAGAAGGCAGGGCCACTACGGTAAGTTTCGTTAGTAGGCAGACCAGTCCAGAAATTATGTCCGGCACCGATGCTGATGTTATTTTGGTACAAGAAGTGAGGAGCACTTCCGTTAAACTGGTCACTACCTACCAGACCGTAAGATGCTCTGATCTTGAAGTGATTGATATACTGAGAAATCGGTTCCCAGAATTTTTCTGCACTTGCCACCCAACCGATAGAAGCAGCAGGGAAGAACTCGAAACGCTCGCCGGCGGCCAGACGTTCGGAACCGTTGTAACCAAAGTTGAACTCAAACAGATACTTGTTGGCATAGTCGTAAGTCAAACGACCGGAATAACCCTGATTACGGTTAGGCAATACATCACTACGATATTCACGCATCATGTACATCAACATCGCCGACAGGTTATGTTCACCGAAGCTGCGCTTCCAGTCGGCACGAACATCAAAGTAAAATGTCTGATCGGCCGATTTGGTGACTCCGGACTGGCTAACATAGTCAGTACCTGTTTGCAGCAGTTCCAGGTCATAAGTATCTGTAGCCGGATCATAAGAACCATCTTTTACTCTATAATAATAAGGTGTCAGTGAACGGGAATAATAAGACTGAGACCAGTTCTTAAAATTCACCAATGCCTTCACACTCAAACCTTCTGTAATAAAACTCAAATCTTGAGTCAAATTCAGCGAAGTGTTCAATGTGTTATAGTTGGTTTCCTTGAATGAACTCATCATATAAGCATAAGGGTTCGTACCATACACACCCGATTTTACTTCTGCATTACCAAAATAGATGTGCTCATCATCACCGGGGAAATAAGCAGGGAATGAAACGGGATTGGCAGACATAACAGCCTTATACAAATCGGAAGTTGAATAGTTAGGACCTTTTTGGTTACCGATCTGAGCCATCATGCGCAAGTCGACCGTCGTGGTATTGGTCAGCTTATACGAAATATTATTCTGGAAGTTATATTCCCAGTTATTAATGTTCGGATTGTAGTAATAATCAGTCGGAGCATCCAGCAAACCGGTATCGTGATTGGCCTGTAAACTTAAATAATAAGATACACGCGATCCACCACCCTGAACATTGATATTGGCACGCTGGTTATAGTTACCATCCCTGAACAACAGGTCGTACCAGTCCACATCGGGATAGACATACGGATTCGTGCCGTTGGCCGTATTCTGTATCTGCTCTTCCGTATAACGGGGAGAAGTAATGGTTGTAGCACTTCTTGCCTGTGCAGCTTCGTTATAAGTACGCATATAAGTAGCACCGTCGGCAAATTCTACAACATTCATCGGCTTGAAATAAGAAGCTTCCAAAGATACGTTTACCGTAGCTTTCGTATTCTCGGCACCCTTCTTGGTGGTAACCAACATGACACCGTTTGCACCACGGTTACCATAAATAGCTGTAGCCGAAGCATCCTTCAACAAGGAGAAACTCTCGATAGACTCCGCCGGAATACGGTTCAGGTCAGTTGATGAAATTTCCACACCGTCCAACAGAATCAGCGGAGTAGCTACACCACCAAAGGTATTGATACCACGAATATAGAATTCAGAAGCAGATCCCGGCTCACCGCTATTGGTCATCGAAATGATACCCGACAACTTACCGGCCAAAGCATTGGTCAGTGAAGATGACGGAGCCTTCAGAGTAGCACCCTTAACGGTAGTAATAGAACCTGTAACTGATACTTTCTTCTGAGTACCTTGTCCTACAACAACAACTTCGTCCAGCACTTCGTTGTCCGACTCCATTTTAATGGTCATGACACCCAGATCGCCAACAACCAGTTCTTGCGATTTATAACCAATATAAGAAACCAAAAGTTCCGATTTGCTGGTAACTTCGATAGAGAACTTACCATCTATAT
Organism: Bacteroides sp. CAG:633; assembly: GCF_000435115.1. Taxonomy (NCBI): domain Bacteria; kingdom Pseudomonadati; phylum Bacteroidota; class Bacteroidia; order Bacteroidales; family Bacteroidaceae; genus Bacteroides; species Bacteroides sp. CAG:633. Next base: position 7,866 of record NZ_FR883013.1, read on the forward strand.
CGGTAATGGTTCCCGTATCCGTTCCTTTCAACCGGATGTTTACACCAATCAACGCTTCACCGGTCGAAGCGTCGACTACAGTACCAAGCAGTGTACGCTTGGGATTTGTCGTACTCTGAGTGACCCCCTGTACGGAAAGATCACCCGAACCAGCAACTGCAACAAGAGGATTACCGCTAATGAAACCAGCACAAAGGAGCAGGCTCATTACCAGTTTTCGATTGTTTTTCATTAGTTCTGAATCCATTTGCTAATAGATTAAAGTTAATATAAAAATTGATATTATTTTGGAATACAAAATTATTCCACAGAGCACGAAAAAGCAACTCGAAATCGTGATTTGGACATATACAAATCATTCAAAATATGTTCTAAACATGCCCTGTAGGCTATTCTGAGCGTTATAAGCTTCATTTTCCGACCAAGACAACGCCTCCTTGCGGAAGAATGTCGAGCTGGACTTTTTTATCAGCTTTTACTTTCAGTGACTCACACATCGGTTGCTGTTTTTTGTCATCCTTGTAGCAAGAAACTGTTTTGCCGGACAACATAGGCAAGTCTACCTTCAGCTTCAACGGCTCTTGGGTGGCATTGATACCAGCCACGTACCACGTATCACCATGACGGCGTGCCAGAACGACATACTTGCCCGGATAACCGTCGATGAAGCGAACTTCGTCCCACGTAGTAGGTATCTGCTTCATAAAGTCGATGCACAGCTGCGGAGCATCGGTCAGGTTGTTGGGAGCCAGTGCAAAGTTCTGGATCGGATTCTGGAACAGTACGGCAGTAGCCAGTTGGAAGACATCGGTCGTGCGACGGGTAGTGCCACCATCGTTACCACGATTCAAACGTTTGTTGAGGAACGTACCGCCAAACTCCATACAGCCCACCGTGTTGCGGATGAACGGATGCAGGCAGGCATTAAACGCCTCGTTGTCGCAGAAGTGTTGGTTGAAAATCAGGTTCTCAGAAGCCAGTACCGCTTCGCTACCCACATAGTTGGGATACATGCGTTCCCATCCGCGTGGCAAAGTACATCCGTGGAAGATAACCATCAGTCCGTGGTCGTCGGCGTCGCTCAATATATCTTCGTACAAGCGCATCGTTTCTTGCTTGTCACCACCAAAGAAGTCCACTTTGATGCCTTTTACGCCCAACTTCTGCATCCAGCTCATCTCCTGCTTACGGATAATGGCATTATCCATTTTGTTGATAGGGCTTTGTTCGATGTCGTTCCAATAACCGCTGGAACTATACCACAAGAAGATTCCTATTCCTTTGCTACGGGCATACTCCACCAGTTTTTCCATCTTCTGATATCCCATATTGTTATCCCACCAACAGTCTACCAATACGTACTCATATCCTAACGCCGCAGCCAAATCGACATATTTCACCTGATCGTCGAAGTTCGAGCTGTCATCCTGCCACAAAATCCAGCTCCACGTACTGCGTCCCATGCGATAATCTTGCTTCGTAGTGTAACGGGGTTCTACTACGTCCCAAGGAACAGTTGTTTCAACGATAGGTTTCAGGCTTTCGCCTACAGTAATCGTACGCCAAGGGGTATTACCTGGTAAAGCAAACGCCGGCTCGACTGTACCATTGCCGTTGTTCTCCTCGGGCATGGGGAACGCTATACGGTATAAGCCGTTCTCGGCATCACTAAGGTGAGAGGCACAATAGCGACTGTCCACACCGGTTTCGCTGACCAATACCCAACCTTCGTCGCCCACACGGAACAGACAGGGGAAAGTATATCCATGGCCATATTGCGAACGCTCGCTCATGGGTACATCTACTTTATATTCTTCTTCGTAACTGGGTTTCGTCCGCTTCCAGCCGATCATGGCATCGCTTTGCGGACACAAGAATGTAGTAGTCTGTTCCGGAAAATGGAAGCCGGTGGCTTCGGACATGATGCGCACACTTCCTGTGCCGTGCTGACGAGGTAAAGAATAACGAAGTGCTACATCATTGTTGCTGACACGAAAGGTGACAGCCATCTGCCTGCCTTCGGCATTCGTCAGATGACAAGTCAGTTCATTAGCTTGATAATGAATGCGCGACGCTTTGATACGCGACTGTTCGTAGACTGTATCAATGGAATGAATCTCGTGACGCTCCAGTTTCAGACCTTTCACAAAACTTCCCATGTTGGTTTCAAGTCCCAAAGGAGAATTCGCCAACATTGTTTTTCCATCGTACACGACCGAATAAGCAAGCCCACCGTCGGTCTGACAGTCAAAAGCAACTTGCAACCTCTGATCCGGTCCGCTTACCGTTATATCCTGAGCGGCAACCGAACAGGCATTCAGCAATAATAATAATGCCAACTGATTTACATTTTTCATGGTAAACTATTTAATTAATTATGAATCGGGGTTAAAAGAAAGAATAAATCATATTCTTCAAATCGGATGCAAATATATCCTACAGCAAACGAATGAGACACTCGAAATCGTGCAATGAATGAATACAAATCGGTCAATGAACGATCCGTATACACGAACTAACGAATTTATTTGTATTTTTGGCTGACTGAACAAGAAGTGCATGTAACAATGAAAAAAGTCTTATTCACCTTATGTATCCTGCTGCCACTTACTGCAACAGCGCAACCTTATATTATAAAACATCTAGGCATCAAGCAAGGATTGTCCAACAACCACGTCGTAAGCATCGCTCAAGATAAAAGGGGCGTATTATGGTTTGCGACGGAAGAAGGATTGAACCAATTTGACGGTGTCAACTTCTCTTCCTATTATAAAGAAGAAAACAACAGCCGACAAAGCCTTGCCGGCAACGAGTTGAACTGTGTACTTGACGATCCTCAGGATTCCATACTCTGGATAGGAACACAACGCAACGGACTGAATGCATACAATTATGCCCAAAACACCTTTACCGTCTACCAGCACGATCCCAACAATCCGGAAAGTCTTATCACAAACGACATAACCCGTATTATAGCTGCCAATGACAGCAATCTCTTCATCAGTACCTATTGGAGCGGCATTGAATATCTGGATAAAAAGACCGGTAAATTCACCCACTACAATTCGCAAACCGTACCCGGCTTTCCCTGTAACGGTATTTGGGCCATTGAGAAAGGAGAAGATGGAATCCTTTATGTCGGCCATGCTGAAAACGGATTCAGTATCTTGTCTACCAAAGAGAAAACTATCAAAAACTTCACCCACGACCCCAACGACGCCAACAGTTTGCCTTCCAACGAAGTAGGAAGCATATGCAGAGACCGCAACGGAAACATCTGGGTAGGAACAGGAAAAGGACTTGCCTTATTCAATCCGGAAGCAGAAAAGTTCATCCGCTTCAACGATAAAGACAAAAACCTTTCGCACCGCATACACGACATAAAACAGCTGAACGACAACCAGCTGTGGATAGCCATGGAGTTCGGTGGAATTGCCATAATGGACCTCTCACAGCACATGTTCCATGCGCCCGATCACAGTAATCTGACAATTATCAAAGAAGAAAACAACGAGTATGGTTTGTCCAAAGCAACCATCCGCTGCCTGTTTCAAGATACATACAACAATGTATGGGCCGGCTCTTACGGCGGGGGAATCAACTTCATCAACCGCAGCCAGCCATTATTCTCCGTATACAAGTATTCTCCTTTCCCTTACACGGATAACCACCTGACCAGTAAAATTGTGTCAAGTGTCTGTGCCGATCGTCAAGGTAATCTATGGATAGGTATGGACGAAGGCGAAATCGACCTGTTCAGAAAGGGGAAACAGGTAGATTGCTATAACAGCCGGAACAAGAATTTGTCCGGTGCACCCATACAGGCATCTCTGTGCGATTCGAAAGGAGGACTATGGTTCGGCCTTTTTTATGGAGGCATCCTCTACTACGATGCACAAATCCGCAACTTCAAACAGATACTTCCGCCTGCACAAAGTCATGTCGATGTCAGAGCTTTCCACGAGGACAAAGAAGGGAATATATGGACCAGCACCAGCGAAGGCATTTACCAGATTGACCGCAATACACACAAGATAAAAGCACACTACGGCTCGACAAACGATCTGGTACGGTGCATTGTAAAGGACTCGGAAGGACAGCTTTGGGTAGGCTACTTCGGAGGCGGGCTAACAATATTTGACGAATCGTTCAATCCCATAGCTTCTTTCAACGTAGCCGGCCAGTTTCCGTCGAACACCCTCAATGCTCTTTACGAAGACAGTAAAGGCCGCATGTGGGCTGCCACCGGCGACGGACTGGTGTGTTTCCCTTCACTGAAAAAGCGGGATTACAAAGTATACAGACGCGAAGACGGACTGGTTAATACACACATTCAGGCCATCAACGAAGACAAAGAGGGCAATATCTGGTTCAGCACCAACAAAGGCATCAGCTGCCTGTGCAACGATGGAGACACCCTGTACAATTACGACCAGCACGATAACCTGCCACTAGGCAACTTCAGCCGTAACTGCACGGCAACCGATTCGGTAGGACGCCTGTACTTCGGCTCCATAGACGGATTGTGCTACTTCAACCCCGAACTGGTATTACAGAAACGTCAGTCGCCACCGGCATTCATCAATTATCTGGTTATCCACGAGCCTAGCGAAAACTTCGAAAACAAGCCTGTCATCATACCCCTAAACGGCAAAAAAAGCATAGAACTGGAACATTGGCAAAGCAGTTTCAGCGTAGCCTTCAACATTCAGAACTATGCCCTGACCGACCAGGTGGAGTATGCCTATATGTTAAAAGGACTCGAAAATGCATGGTACACCGTGACCGACATCCATAACCTGACTTTCCGCAACCTGTCGCCCGGAAAATACAAGTTGCAGATAAGAACACGTATGCGCAATCAGGAATGGGCCGACAACATGACTACGCTGGATATATACATCGCCCCTCCCTTATGGCTTACCTGGTGGGCCAAAACGATTTATTTTGCCTTGGCCATCTCCATTCTGTCGGTGCAGCTTTACATCTACAAGAAAAGGCTGGATGCAGAAACCCTGTATAAACTGGAGAAACAGAACCTGCAACATGAACAGGAACTGAACAACGAACGTCTGCGTTTCTATACCAACATCACTCACGAGTTGCGCACACCGCTCACCCTGATACTGGGACCGCTGGAGGATATGCAAAAGAACAATTCGCTTTCGGCCAAAGATGCTCAGAAACTGAGCGTCATACATCAGAGTGCCATACGCCTGCTCAACCTCATCAACCAGATTCTGGAATTCCGCAAGACCGAAACCCAAAACCGGAAACTATGTGTCTGCCGGGGCAACATTGCCGCACTGGTACACGAAACCGGACTGAAATACAGAGAACTGAACCAAAAGCCAGATGTAGAAATCAAACTGGATATAGAGGAGGAAAACATAACGATGTATTTCGACAAAGAGATGATACAGTCCATATTGGACAATCTCATCTCGAATGCCATCAAATACACCGAAAAGGGCAACATCACCATCGGAATACGTCTCGCCGAGCGTACCGGAATCTGCTACACCGAACTTTGGGTAAGCGATACCGGCTACGGCATTCATCCGGATGCCCTACCCCACATCTTCGAACGCTATTATCAGGAAGGTGGAAAGCACCAGGCATCGGGTACGGGCATCGGACTGGCACTGGTAAAGAACCTCGTCAAACTGCACGAAGGCGAAATCAGCGTCGAAAGCAAACTCAATCAAGGCAGCACGTTCCGCATCAGCTTGCTGACCGATAACTTCTACCCCAACGCCCTGCACACCGATATCCAGCAGAACGATGCAGAGAAAACCACGGAACAGGAGCCGGAACCGAATGCCGACGAACGTCCCATCCTGCTGGTCGTAGAAGACAACCAGGACATCCGCGACTACATTGCCGAATCGTTCAGCGAACACTTCGACGTACGTACGGCTGCCAACGGCAAGGAAGGAAGAGACATTGCGCTGAAAATAATCCCCGACATCATTGTGAGCGACATCATGATGCCCGTGATGGACGGTAACGAAATGTGCCGTGCCCTGAAGAGCGATGTGCGCACCAGCCACATCCCCATCATCCTGCTTACAGCCAAAGACTCGCTGCACGACAAGGAAGAAGGCTATGCCGTGGGTGCCGACTCGTACCTGACCAAACCCTTCAGCGCCAGCCTGCTGCACAGCCGCATCGAGAACCTGATTCAGAACCGCCGCATCCTGTCGGAACACTTCCGCAGCAAGTCGGGTGAGGCGCCAAGCAAGTCGGCTGCTGTCATGGAGTCGCTCAACAAGCTCGACAACGAGTTTATCCATAAAATCAACGAACTGATAGAAGCCCGCCTGTCGTCGGACAAGATAGACGTAGGCTACCTTTCGGACAAGATGTGCATGAGCAGCTCTACCTTGTACCGCAAGATGAAGGCGCTGACCGGTATGTCGGCCAACGAGTACGTACGCAAGATGAAAATGAAATATGCCGAGCAATTCCTGCTCGAAGGGAAATACACCATCTCGGAGATAGCGGCCAAGGTTGGCATCAACAACCTGTTCTACTTCCGCCAGTGCTTTAAGGAAGAGTACGGCGTAATACCGTCCGAATACCTGAAACAGCTGCGCGAAAAGGCCGGAGGCGAGCCATCCTAAGCGTCGCTTCCTCCGTCGCTTAACGGTTCATTTCCAGTTCGATGCTTTTGATTTTCTCCAGCGTCTTTCCGGCCTCGGTCGAGGGGAATAGCTGGAGTACCTTCTGCAAGTAGGTACGGGCTTTGGAATAACTGTTCGAGAAGATGTCCGACAGGCTGTTACGGTAACGGGCATACTGCATCCGCGTAGGCGAAGCTATCTTGCGGTAATCCTCGTTCAGCTTGTTTCGGGCACGCTCGGCCTGAAGGTAAAAATAATTGCCTAGAAAGATGTTGGCCTGAAGGTTCTCGGGATCGAGCGTCATCACTTGTTCGTAAATACGTTTTGCATCGTCCGACTCGCCCCGCATCAACTGTACCTCGGCACACGACACAAGAGTGGGCACATCCTGAGGATGCGCCTGCAACACTTCCCGATAGAAAAGATAGGCTTTATCGTAATTCCTGATTTTTTTGTAACGCACAGCCAGCTCCTGAGCCAGACGAGGAGTCACCGCAGCATTCTTGTTGACGTGGGTCCAGTAGAACATTTCCGTCTGCTCGGCATCGGCTACAGCCGACTGACGGAACAGGCTGACGGCATACTCATCGTTTCCCGAAGCAAGTGCCTCGGCAACCTTCTCCAGCAACACAGCGGCCGACTGGCCAAAGAGTGCCAAGGGGCAGCACAAAACAATAGATAGAAGCAAAGTTAAGGTTTTCATTGATGTAAGATTGATAGATTTATATCCAAGAAAATATTAAAACTAAATAGTACTATCTGACTCCCCTCCTTCAGGAAGGAGGGGTGCCCAACGGGCGGGGTGGTAGGTTTTACGACACGCTGTATATTAACACTTTATGCTTTCACCTACCACCTCCCCCTTCGGGGACTCCTCCTTCCTGAAGGAGGAGAGTTTCTAATGCCTTTGTTTTGACACATTTTCCACCTACAAATGTAGATATTTCCATAACAACAAACAACGCACCGAAGTTGAATTATTGTTAATCTTTCTGTCCGTTTTTTCCTTTTTTCTGTGTACTTTTGCCGCCCAAAGAAAAAAGAGGAATTTTCATGAAGCCCAGAGACCGCCAAATCCTGCAAATCGCCCTGCCGTCCATCGTGTCCAACATCACCGTGCCCCTGCTCGGCCTCATCGACGTAGCCATCGTGGGACACCTCGGTGCACCGGCCTACATCGGCGCCATTGCCGTGGGCGGCATGCTGTTCAACATCATCTACTGGATATTCGGTTTCCTGCGTATGGGCAGCAGCGGCATGACCTCGCAGGCACTGGGACGGCGCGACCTGCCCGAAGTGGTTCGCATCCTGCTCCGCTCCGTAGGCATCGGCATGGCGGTGGCAGCGGTGCTCATCGCCCTGCAAGTGCCCATCCGTCAGGCGGCTTTCCTGCTGATACAGCCCACCGACGAAGTACGCCGGATGGCTACCGTCTATTTTCACATCTGCATTTGGGGAGCTCCCGCCATGCTGGGGCTGTACGGACTGACGGGCTGGTTCATCGGCATGCAGAACTCGCGCACGCCCATGTTTATCGCCATCACGCAAAACGTGGTCAACATCGTGGCC